>JAEUMW010000208.1 GCA_016791345.1 Betaproteobacteria bacterium
AGGAAGTCCCGAATCGGCGGCTGGTCGTACGGATGCCGCAGGATCGACTCCGCGGACATCGAACCGCAGGAGGGGCAGGAATCCCGATACGCCAGTTCGTGCGCGTCTGCCGTTTTCACTGGGGATCTACACTCGCGTTCGGACTTCGATCGGCGTGGCGGGAAGAATCCGCCACAACTTGCCCGAAGGGCGCGCCGGGTCGTCGCTGCCCCGGCGTGTGCGGTGCAGTATACATCAACCGCGACGCGGGTTGCGGCCTGCCATCGGCTTTCGATTCGCAGGCAACCGCTGCGACGCGGCCGTTCCACCGCGAACCCCCGGTCACGCGCAGCGCGGAATCACCCGCGCGCCTCACGCGTTCCGGGTGACGATGGCCTCATCGAGCAGGACGAACAGGTCGGAGAGGTCCACGCGCCTGCGGTTCGGGGCGGAACCCAGACCGACCGCGACGTAGCGCAGATCCTTGCCGTCGACGGTGCGCTCGATGATGGCGCAATCGTGACTGAAGCTGTCGTCGCCGAAGCCGATCTTGGCGGAAAACGCGGTGGAGTCGTGCGCCGCCGCATCCAGCGCAGCCTTCGCGTAGCTGCCGATGCCGCCCGAGGTCACATCCATGAGCGCGCGCATCTCGGCGCTGGCGGTCGCGTCGACCAGTTGATCCTGCGCCATCAGTGTCAGGAAGCGGGCGAGTTGGGAAGCGGTCGCCGTGATGTTGCTGAGACGCCGACCCTGCGCCGCCGCCCAGCGCGGCGCGAGCTCCTGCCCGGCGGCGTTGCCTTGTTTCTCGGTGGCCGTTCGCACCCAGTCGTGCCCGCCGTAGTCGGCCGACAGCCACAGGCCCCCGCTCCCCGCGTCGAAGAATCCCGCCCGCGCAAGACTGCCATTGAGGTAGAAGTAGCCCAGCGCAAGGATGCACTGGCTCGCGGCAGTGTTGTTCGACCAGCGCAACATCGAGCGCATCCAGTCATGAAAGCCGCCCTGCGGCGCACCGAATTCGCCGATCGCATCGATCTGCGCATCCGCGAGAGACGGCGTGGCGCGCGCAAAGTCGACGCGGCCGTCGGGAGAGAAGACGAAAATCTTGTCGAGCCGGGGAAACGTCACGTCCTGATTGTTGCCGAAACTCGTCGTCGAGCGTGCAGGAAACAAGGCGCGGAGCCTAGGCTTCCACGCCTGTTCGATCGCGCGCGTGATATCGGGCGGGGTGATCGGTGCACTGTTCGCCACTGCTGCATCGACGAACACCTGGACCTGCGCGCGCAGCGCGAACGCGGCGTACATAGCGCAAATCTTCACCAGGCTGCCGGCGAAGATCACCTCCTCGTCGTTGATGCCCGCATAAGGCGGCATGGCGGGGTTGTTTGTGAGATCGACCAGCGCCGCGCAGAGGTGGTTGGCGGTGCTCACGGTCACCGGGTCGAACGCCGATGTCATCGCCGGCTCGTTCACCTCGAACGCCACCGTCGGCTCGGTCGGGAACGGATCGATATCCGCAGCCCAGTCGGGACCGGCGCCGCCACCGCCCGCCGTGTCAGCGGGATCCGCGTCTGCTTCCAGGAGTTCGTCGAGTGCCACGGTTTGATCCTCCTTATCAGGGCGCAACGATGCGCCGCATCTTCATGCGGGGATGGTCTGCGCCGCCGGTTCCGGAGCCGGCTCGGGCGCCGGGGCCGGCGCAGGCGCGGCAGCCACGAGTGCCGGGTCCGCGGCGGGCGGCAGTCGCGGCATCGGTTCGCAGATCCAGGCAACGATCTGCATGTCGGGGCAGGTGATTTCGCCACTCGCCTGATCGACGACCCGCCCCTGCAAGGAGAACGGACCGAAGCTCAACGTGTCCTGCAGCGACACTTGATCGTCGTGCGACCATGCCGCCTTGATGCTCAGCTTGCGCACCACGAGTGCGGCAACCGGCATGATTTCCAGCGGCATGCCACCGCCGCCCGAACCGCTCGCCAGCTCGCCGTCGCGAAACCCCTCCATGTACCAGTTCTTGAGGCTCAGGAATTCGGTGGCAAGCCAGGGGCGCGTCACATTGACGAGGCAGTAGTCGAAGGACAGCGAAATGGAACTCGACGTCACCTCGCGGTTTGCGGCGGCAGCGTTGAGTGCCATGGTCTGCGCCGCCAGAACTTCCGGGCGCATGACGAGCACGGTCCGCCGCTTCGATGCCATGTCGATCTGCGCCGTCGCATCGGGATCGAAGCGACGCAGTGCGAGTGGCACCATCGCCGCGCGAGCGGCGGCGGGCGGCGGCTCGAAGGAAACCTGAGCCGGCTGCTGCGCCAGGGCCTGCAGACGCAGGGCGACGTCCTGCTGCGGGCTCTCCGCCGTCTGCGCCTCTCCTGCTGCGAATGCGGCCAGCTTGTTCGAGCGAGCGGCAAATGCCGCTGCGCGCGGACCCGACACGGTCTGCGGCGAAGCAACATCCGCCTGCAGCATGCGCGCGCGCAGCTGCGGCATGACGCGCGTAACGGCCATGGGGCTTTCCAGCGCGGGCCTCAGCTCCGCCGCGAGGACGCGGATGTTCCAGGGGCGCAACGGCCGGACCGGGGGCGGCGGATCCCCCACGCCAACTTCGGTTGTGCTCTGCTCGCTGTGACTGAAGCTCGCGCTGGTCCAGCCACCCGCGTTCACCGGTGCGCACCAGTCGGGCGGTGTCGCCACGGCGGGGTGAAACGGTCGACCGGTCGGCAGCAGGTTGACCATCGTCGAAGTGTCCAACGCCTGGGCTGCCTTGTTGCGGAAGTGATCGAACGGGCCCGCGTCCGCAGCCGGCAGCAATTTCGCCGAGAAGAGCATCAGCTCGTACAACCCGTCGGCCGTCTTGAGGGAAGAGTTCGTGATCGTGGTGCCGTCCAGCACCGGCAGGACATTGGCAAGCGTCGAGAATTGCTCCAACGCGAGCTGCGGCGAAAAGTCACCCGTGCCGAGCTGGAACATGTCGGCCGTTACGGCGGTGCCGATGGATTCGAAGGCGAGGAACGCCGGACTCACGTCCGCGCCCGGTGCCCCGGACTTGCGATAGCGATCGACGAAGTAGTCGTAGAACTTCTGGATGAGCTGATCGAGATCGGTGGCCATGACTGACCCCTCCGTGCGCAAAACGATGACAACGCGTCCGGCGGGCGTGCGGCGAATCCATCCGCCGCACGCCTGAGGTGACGACGCTCAGACCGTCGCCGGCTCGGGTGCGGGAGCCGGCGTGCTTTCCTTCTTGAGGCCCGGGTCATCGATGAGCGCGCAGGGCGGCACGATGGTCGACAGCCACGAGATGATCTGCGCGCCCTTGATCGTCAGCGTCTCGCCGTCGAAGCTCGCTTCGAAGTCGCGACGCGCGCTCGTGTCGACGCCGGAGGATTGACTCGAATCCGAGCTGCTCTTCGACCGATTCACCGACGCACCGAAGCTGAAGGGACCGAAACCTGCGCGTGCGCCCGCATTCCAGTTGCTGGAACTCGCGCTCGAATCGCTGCGGTTGCTGCCGTAGAGAGTCTCCAGGGTCTGGCCGTCCGAGTTCCATTTGGTCGCGCGGATCTTGACGTTGCGCACGACGAGAAACTGCATCGGAATCATCGGCAGCAAGGTCTTCTCGCTGTCGGCCTGTCCCTCGATCGTGCCGTCGCTGATCGCCTTCGCCGCGTTGTTCACGAGATACCAGTTCTTCATGTAGAAGAGATCGCCCATGAACCACGGCCGCATGATGTCGCACAGACCGTACTCCAGCTCGATCGACAGCCCCTCCGCATCGTTCTTGAAGAAAGTGCTGTTCGTGGACTCGACCGAGCCCTGGGAATTGTTGTGCGAGGAAGAACTGCCGCCGCCACCGCTCGCGCCGAAACCAAAGAAGGACGCGGAGCCCTGTGCGTTCGTAGACGACGAATCGCTGTGCGAGGAGCTCTGCTGGAAGAAGTGCGAATTCTGCCCGGAGTGATTTGCGTAGCTGGAGCGATCCACGGTGAGGTGGTACCAGCCATCCATGTCCTCATCCGGATCCGCCCAACCGGAAGGCAGGATCGAGGAGTACGGTGTCTGCGTGGGAACGCCTGACAGGCCGAGATTCCAAGCGTCGAAAATCTTGCGCGCCTTGGCGATCATGCGGTCCTGGATGCTGATGCCGATCGATTCGATGACGGCGAGCGCGGCTTCGACCTTCTCCGCGCCTTCGGTCTTGAGCGTGTCGTACGCCTCGTCCACGCTCTGCTGCAGCGTGACCGACTTCATCGGCCAGCTCTCGGCCTTGACCGGATCCTGCAGCGCGGCAGCTTGCGCATCCGCGAAGTCCGACTTCGCCTCGGCGTAGGCGCGCGCGTTCTTCACGTAGGTCTTGTAGAGCTTGCTCTTGCCTGCGATCTCGCCGTCCTCGTCGAACTCGTAGAGCACCTTCCTGGCGTCGTCCAGACGCTTCTGCACCTCCGGTGCGAGCGGCGGTGCGGGCAGCGGCTGCATGCCGTTGACGATGCCTTCGTAGGCAAAGCTGATCGTGCGGCCACCGCCGGGATACTCGCGCATCGTTTCATCCCGGGTCACCATGATGAGGCGGTCGACGAGCTGCGACGTGTTGAATGCAGCCTGCAGCGCGCGCCGCAGCTTGGCGCTGACCGCCGGATCCGCGCCGCCGCCGCCCTGCGCCGAGCCGTCGGCCGCGGGTGTGGCCGGAGTGCCGGTAGCGACGGACGCGCCCGCGTTCGCCGGCAGCTTGCCGTCCTTCAGCGCGTCGTGGACGGTCGAACCGCCCATGGGCGACCACGGGTTCGCGAAGTCGTCGGGGTCCACCATCTGACCGAGAACGAGCTGCGAGTACACGAATCCGGTCTCGAGCGGCTTGTTGTCCGAGCGCATCGGGCGCGTCGACTTGATGCGTTCGATGATCTGGTCGAGAACGGTCAGCACTGCCTGTCCGGGTTCATTTGCCATGATTGCGAAGCTCCTCGATGGGTAAGCGGGAAGGCACCCGATTGCGCGACAAGCGAAGTGGGTGTCGCGGTGTTCTGCAGGAAGCGGCGAAAGTCCTATGTCGAGAGTTGCCTCGTCGGGACGTGCCCTCACGAGCGGGCGCCTCGATGGATCTCTCGAAGCGCAGTGCCTCCTGTCCACGTCCGCATACTCCCGCTGGAGGGCGGCGTGCGTAAATGCGACGGAAGACCTAAGCAGAACGTCTGGGAGGCAAACGCTCCGGTGCGGCGCGACCGGTAGAATGCACGGGTTGCCATCTGCCTCTCGTCCGCCATGAAAGTCACCATCGTCCCCGTCACGCCCTTTCAGCAGAACTGTTCGGTGCTCGTCTGCGAGGAAACGAATCGCGCTGCCATCGTCGATCCCGGCGGGGACATCGACGGCAAGATCCTGAAGGCGGTCGAGCAGACGGGTGCGACGGTCGAGAAGATCCTGCTCACGCACGCGCACATCGACCACTGCGGGGGCACACCTGAACTCGCGCAGCGTCTCGGGGTGCCGGTGGAAGGCCCGCACCGCGACGACAAGTTCTGGATCGACCTGCTGCCGCAGCAGGCCATGATGTTCGGATTTCGTCCCGTCGCGCCCTTCACGCCGCAGCGCTGGCTCGCGGACGGCGACACGGTGCGCTTCGGCAACGTCGAGATGGAGGTGCGCCACGTACCCGGCCACACGCCGGGACACATCGTGTTCTACTCGGCGGCGGACAGGCTCGCCATCACCGGCGACGTGCTCTTCGCAGGCTCGATCGGTCGCACCGATTTTCCGCGCGGCGATTTCGACACGCTGATACGCTCGATCAAGGCGCAGCTCTGGCCGCTGGGCGACGACGTCACGTTCCTGCCCGGGCACGGACCGACTTCCACCTTCGGCAAGGAGCGTCGAACCAATCCCTTCGTCGCCGACTAGAGCCGGTTCACCCTGCACGCGCAGGATGCGCCGCGAGCGAAAACTCGTGCGCAGGCGTGAAACAGCCGCCGACGCGCCCGCGCGTGTCGACCCGCTACAGCGGCGTGCAGGACCCGAACAGCACGAAACCGCCGTCGCGGTCGACCAGCGTGACCATCATCTTGCCGCTGACCTGATCGAGCGCGATGGTCCAGGCATAGCCCAACTCGGTGCCTTGCAGCAGCAGTTGCTTCTCGCTCTTCTCCAGGAACTGCACGGGCGACGTGCGCTGCGGACCGCTCACGGTCTTCTTCTCGAAGTCGATGCGCATGAACGCCGGTGCGCCGACCTCCTCGGGCAGCGCCTTCAGGCAGTCCTCCCCGAGCGCGCAGTCCATCGCCTGCACCGGCGCACAGATGAGGCGCTTCGATCCGTCGAAGTCGCTCGCGAACACGGGCGACGCAACTGCCACCGCGAGGGTGGCGCAAAGAACGCTGAGCATCGAATGCATGAAGGTCTCCCGGCTCATTTGATGGTGTAGCCGCGCCCTTCCATGCAGGCGGCGTAGGCGCGGTAGAAGGTCTGGATCTGCTGCTGCTGGCCCGAGGCAGCCGCCTGCTGTTGCGCCGAGCGGTTCTGCCGTGCCTGGCGCCCACCCCCCATGGTTCCCGCCACCGCGCCGATGGCCGCACCCTTGCCGGCATCCCCGGCGATGGCGCCGATCACCGCACCGCCGGCTGCACCGCCGGCGGCACCGCGCACGCGCTCGCCCCCGCCCACGGTCGACCCCGATGGCGGCGGTGGCGCGGAGGCAACCACCGCCGGATCGATGCCCGTGTTGTTCTTGGCCCACACATAGCAGTCGCCGTCATCGCGTTGCTGTTGCTGCGCGCTCTGCCCCTTGGCCGGATAGACGATCGGCTTCTGCGCGTAGGCTGCGCCGGCGATCAATGCCGCCGCGACCGCAACCGCCGCGCTCTTCGTTCCTTGTCGCATCACCGCTCCCTCGCTGTAAGTCGGATGCATTTGCCGCGTCGGCGCGATTCACCGCCGTGCAAATGCCGGAACCGTATACCACAGCGCCCCCGCTTCCGGGCGAGTCTCACGCGCTCGCACATGTCCTTGCTCCGTCAACACTCGGCAACAAGTCAGGGGTATCCTTCGCATATCAACGCCGGACGTGCGACGTTCCGGAGCCTTGTCAGCGAATGGAGGAAGGTACCCATGCCGCAACGACCCGTCAGCCAGGTCATCGAACAGCAGGAGGTCGTCGCGGTCGCCCGTACGGCCACCGTGATGGAAGCAGTGCACCTCATGAAGGCGCGGCATATCGGCGCACTGATGGTGGTCGAGTCCGACCGCCTGGTCGGCATTCTGAGCGAGCGCGACGTGGTGTTCCGGGTGGTCGCGGAAGAGCGCGATGCGAAGGCGACGGTCGTTGCCGACGTGATGACCGCCAACCCGGAGACGATCCTGCCGGAGAAGCCGTTCGCCCATGCCCTGCACATCATGTACGAAGGCGGCTTCCGTCACGTGCCCGTGGTCGACGGGAACGGTCGCGCGGTCGGCATGGTGTCGGCGCGCGACGCGCTCGATCTGGAAGAGCACGAGTTCGAAGAGGCCTTGAAGCAGCGCGAGCACATTCGCGTCATTCTTTAAGCCGCCGGGCTCGTGCTGCCAACGCGGATTCCAGCAAGGCGCGCAGCGCGCGCGGTTCGACCGGCTTGCGCACGAGTGCCACGGCTCCAGCCGCTTTCACTTCCGTCTCCGTGAGACCATCGGAATAGCCGGTGTAAAGGATCACCGGCAGGTCAGGGCTCGCGGCCAGCAGCTCGCGCGCGAGATCGAGCCCGGTGATCCGCGGCATGGTCTGGTCGGTGATCACCGCGTCGAAGCGCCGCGGCTCGCGCGAGCACAGGTCACGCGCCTGCGCCCCGTTCGCCGCGACCGTCACGCGCAGCCCCCAGCTCTCCAGCAGGTCGCGCATGAATTCGCCCACCATCGCCTCGTCGTCCACCACCAATACCTGACCCCGCAGCGACGGCGCCTTCCCTGCGCGCGACACCGCACCCGCAGCGTCTGCGCCCACTTCTGCCCTGCCGCGGCCCAGGGCCGCAAACAGCACGCGAAACACCGCGCCGCACCCGGTTTCGCTCTCGACCAGCACGTGACCGCCGTGCTCGTGGACGATGCCGTGCACGGTGGAAAGTCCCATGCCGCTGCCCTTTCCCACCTCCTTGGTGGTGAAGAACGGCTCGAACATCCGTTCCATCACGGCAGGGGTAATCCCCGGCCCGTCGTCCCGCACGCCGAGCTCTACGAACTCGCCCTGCACCCGCTGCCGGCAGCTCGCGCACACCGCGCCGTCGAGCGCCACACGTCGCACCGCCACGCGCACCGTGCCGCTGCCTCCCATCGCATCGCGTGCGTTGATGCACAGATTGAGCAGTACCTGCTCCGCCTGCACCGGGTCGAGCATTGCGGGCGGCGCATCGGCGTCCAGATCGGTGACGAGTTCGAGTGTCGCGGGCAGTGACGACCGCAGCAGGTTTGTCGACTCCCCGACGACGCGTGGCAGGCTCGTCGGCTGGCGCTCGCTCCTGCGTCCGCGGCTGAACGTGAGTATCTGCTGGATGAGCTCGCGCGCCCGCTGGCACGAGAGGTTCGCCTGGTGCAGGTACTTTGCGAGCTTATCGTCACCCGCGGTTGCATCGCGCTCGTCCGCCAGCGCGATGTAGCCCGTGATGCTGGTAAGGATGTTATTGAAATCGTGCGCGATGCCGCCGGCGAGGTGACCGATCGCCTCCATCTTCTGGGCCTGACGCAGTTGCGCCTCGAGCTGCGCGCGATCCTCCTCGACGCGACGCCGCTCGGTGAGGTCACGGATCATCGCGAGCACGTGCGGCTCGCCCCGATGCAGGATCGGGATCGTCCGCACCTCGATCGGAAAGCGTTCGCCGCTCCGCCGGATGGTCTCGATTTCCTCATGGCACCGCTCTCCCGCAAGCGTGCGGGCGATGATTTCCACTTGCCGCTGACGATGCTCCGCGGGCACGTCGCGGGCACGCGCGCCTCCGAGCACCTCATCCCGGCTGTACCCGTACATGCGCTCGTAGGCGGGATTCACGTCGACGCGTTGGGAGCGCGAATTCCATAGCACAAGCGCGTCAGCGGAGGCATTGAAAATGGCACGGTATTGCTCTTCGCTCGCACGCAGGCTCTGCTCCGCGAGCTTGCGCTCCGTGATCTCGCGCGCAAACGCGAGGATCCGCGCGCGGCCCGCGATCACGGCCCGCTTTAGGCACACCTCGTCCCAGTGCAGGCTGTCGTCCTTGTTACGCCGATGCCATTCGAAGCGCAGCGGCGCCCCCCGCCTCGCCTCCGCGATCAACCTGCCGGCTTCCTCGGCCGTATATGGATGCTCGCCGGAGCTGATGTCCGCCACGCTCAAGCGCTTCATCTCGTCGCCGGTGTAGCCATAGGCAGCGCACGCCTTCGGATTGACGTCCACGATGGCACCCGTATCGTAGTCGTGGATGAAGATCGCGTCCTCGGCTGCCTCGAAGATCGAGCGGTAGCTCGCCTCGGACTCACGCAGCGCCGCCTCCGCCCGGCCGCGCTCGATCTCCGCGGCAGCACGCACTGCGAAGATCTTGAGCATCGACTCGGTCAGTTCGGCACTCGCAAGCGGCGCGCGCGACATGACGACGACCAGCCCCAGCGGCGTTCCTGCGGTGTCGTTGAGCGGAAAGCCCGCGTAGCTCTCGATGCCGAGCCCGCCCATCATCGGATCCGAGGGAAATCGGCTCCGCACCTGGGCCGAGTAATAGCGAAACTCGCGGCCGACGACATCGGCGCATGGTGTGTCCGCCATCAGGTACTCGACGTTGGGCGCAGTCTGACCGTCGACGCACAGCCCGACGGTGCGCAGGAGCTCGCGCGAGTCATCCGCGAAGACCGCTATGAGCGCGACGTCCGCCTTCAGGATCGTTGCGAGCGAATGGACCAGCTGGTCGAAGATGCGCGGACCTTCTGCCCCGGACACGGCAAGCGCCGCCTCCCGCAGGATCTCCTCGTTCCACAGGTGCGACACGTTGCGGGCGCGTGCGACGAGGCAAATGTGCCCATCGAACTGGACCGCTTCGAGGTGAACGAGAGCAGCGACGAGTTCGCCGTTGCCGCGGCGGAACTGCCATTGAAACCACTGCGGCAGGCCTGCGTGCGCGCTTTCCACGCGCCGCCGCACACCTTCCGTGGACGGTGTGCCGTCCGGCTGCAGCGGCGGCGAGAAATCGAACGGCGAGCGTCCGGACAGCGCCTCGGCCTCGACGCCGAGGAGGCGGCACGCCGCCGCGTTGGAGATCTCGACGTCCCCCGCACGCACGTACACCGCCGCGTCCTCGCTGTCGAGGAGGACCTGCAAAGCTGGGTGGTGGAACGGAAGCTCGATCACTGGCAAGAACCGTCGCGGTCACGACCCCGCCAAGTGTAGAGCGATAGCAGCAAACGTGCGCGGGAGTTACCCGG
>JAEUMW010000209.1 GCA_016791345.1 Betaproteobacteria bacterium
GCCGCAGGGCGCGTTCTACGTGTATGCGAGATGCGACCGCTTCACGAGCGACAGCTTCGCGCTCGCACAGGCGCTGCTCGATGAGGCAGGTGTCGCCGTCACGCCCGGCATCGACTTCGGCGAGCACCGTGCGCGCGAGCATGTGCGCTTCGCGTACACGACATCGCTCGACAATCTGCGCGAGGGCGTACGCCGTCTGCGCGATTTCTCGGCAGGCGCTGACGTCGATTCTTAAGCCGTGTAATCCGGCCACGTCCGATCGCGATCGTTCATGATCGGATCGGGCAGCGGCCAGCTGATCGCGAAGGCGGGGTCGTTCCATCGCGCGCCGCGTGCCTGCTCCGGCGCGTGGAACTCCGACATCTGATAGAACACTTCGGTGTCGTCCGCCAGCGTCTGGAAGCCGTGCGCGAATCCCTCGGGGATGTAGAGCGCCTGACCGTTGTCCTCCGTGAGATCGACGGCGATGTGCTGCAGGTAGGTGGGTGAGCCGGCACGCAGATCGACGATCACGTCGACGATCGCCCCGCGCGCCGCACGCACGAGCTTCACCTCCGCGCTCGGCGGCGCCTGCCAGTGCATGCCGCGCAGCGTGCCTCTGCGCTTGTTGAAGCTGACGTTGCACTGGACCACGCGCGGATTCAGTCCATGCGCCTCGAATTCGTGCACGCAGAACGTCCGCGCGAAATGGCCGCGAAGGTCTTCCTTGCGATCCAGTCCGATGACGAAGGCACCCCCGAGCGCGGTTTCATTGAACAGCATCCTGCTTCCTTTTCACGAACATGGTCTGCACACGGCCGCCGATGCTACGGCGCCGCGACGAATGTAGCGCCGCTGTCGAAGACGGTCAATCAGAGTCCGCGCGTGGCTCGGGACAGAAAGTTGAAGATTGCGTGATTGCCGTGTGACCGCTGGCGCCCAGAGTGGCATCGCAGGTGTGGCAGGGCGCCGCACCGTTCCCGACACAACGAGGAGCGTATGCCATGAACAAGCAGGAGATGGTCGACCTACTGGTGACGCACGAAACAACGTCCGCGCCCGCTGCAACGCGCCGGCGCAACTTCGCACGGCTCTCCGAGCGCCTGCTCGAGCGCGAGCTCCTGTTCCGCGGCCTGATCGACTTCGACGAGCCGGAACCGAGCGAGGAGGACGCCGACCCCGGCGTGTGGAGCGACGAGATCAATGCTCTCGTCTCCAGCTCGCGCCGTTCACGTCTCGACAATCACTTCTTCGACTGACCGACGCAGGCAACGTCACGGAAATGTGAACTTCCCGTGACGCCGCCGTGAGACCGAACGCCCACACTGTCCACCATGCAGAACGGAATTTGAAGACGCCGCCGCTGCATCGCCGTACCGAGGGTACGGCCGTATGCCACCTGATTCTGGAGGTCACGACCATGTTCACCACTCGCCAATTGATCCAGTCCGCGCTTCTCGCCGCGGCCGTCACAGCCACCGCGCCGGTCCACGCCGACGCGAGCTTTGCCACGGGCGGCTACGCACGCATTGCAGCCGCGCACGATGTCGAGGGCACGGCGATTCCTGCAACCCCGGAGTTCTCGTTCGCGAACGGTGGCCATGCCCGCTTCGTGCACGAGTCGCTCGACACGCAGGTGCTCGAACCGCAGGCGACCAGCAGGTCCCGCCAGCCGTCGTTCGCCACCGGTGGTTACGCGCGGCAGGTGCTGAGCGATGCCGGCGTCGTCGCGAGCGGCCTCAAGGTCGCGGGCTATCCATGGGACAAGGACGGCTACCGGTCCGACGGTGGTTTCGCGCCGACAGAGACAACCGTCGTGGCGGGCTACCCGTGGGACAAGGACGGTTACCGTTCCGACGGCGGTTTCGCGCCGGCGGAAACCGTGACCATTGCAGCCTACCCCTGGGACAACGGCGGCTATCGGTCCGACGGCTGGCGCGCGCCCGAGCTCGCGAGCTGAA
>JAEUMW010000210.1 GCA_016791345.1 Betaproteobacteria bacterium
ACCTGGCCCGAGGCACGCTCGACGCGACGCAGCTCGCGGCCAACTTCCAGCGTCTCAGTCCAGCGAACACCTACTGGACGAAGCTCTACAACCTGTACGCCAACGTCGACACCGAAGGTCCGCGCTTTCTCGATTTCGAGCGCTGGTGGGGCGGCCATTTCCTGCTCAACCGCGAAGAGATGGACTGGATCGCGCAAAACCTGTTCGTCGGCCGCCAACCTGCCCCTGCCGCGCCGGCGAGCGCCGAGGGCGCGCTCGCGATGGACCTGCGCAACATCCGTTCACCCATCGTCGTGTTCGCCTCCGGCGGCGACACTGTCACCCCGCCGCAGCAAGCGCTCGGCTGGATCACGGATCTCTACGAGAGCGATGCCGCACTCGTCGCGAGGCGACAGGTCATCGTCTACTGTCTGCACGAAGACACCACGCTGCTCGGCATCTTCGTGTCCACGAAGTCTGCCGCGGACGATGGCAATCCCGTTTCCGCGCTCGACCTGATCGACACGCTGCCGCCCGGCCTGTATGAGGCCGTCATCGAAGACTCGCCGGGAGAAACGGCGAACCCCGATCTCGTCGACGGCCGCTACTCGATCCGGTTCGAGCCGCGCAAGCTCGCCGACCTCGCCGACTCCGACGCGGGCCGCAAGGACGGCGAAACCTCCGGTGTGCTCCGGCGTGTGGCCGAGATCAACCAGAGCCTGTACGACGCGTTCGTCTCGCCCTGGGTGAAGGCCATGTCGAACGAAGCGACGGCGAAGTTGCTGCAGATGACGAACCCCGAGCGCATGCGGCGCTACCTCCTGTCCGACCTCAACCCCGCGATGTGGACGGTGAGATCGCTCGCCGAGATGGTGCGCGCGCAGCGGCTGCCGGTCACGCCGGACAACCCCTTGTCGCAGATCGAGCGGCGCCTGTCCGACAGCGTGGAGCGCACGCTCGACGCCTACCGCGGCGGGCGCGATGCCTGGCTCGATCGCGTCTTCCGGGTGCTTTCCGAGTCGCCGTGGGTGGCCGCAGCGGTCGGGCACTACGGCCACGCCGATCCCCTGCACTCGCCGCGCGCCGTCGTTTCCCTGCGTGAGGAGCTCGCGCGCGTGAGGGCGGGCGAGATCGATACACCGTTCGAGGGCGGCACTGCGTTCGATGGCTGGGTGCGCCTGCTGGTGTGGGCGGGGATGGACAACAAGGCGATCGACGAGCGTCCCTTCAATCTGATCCGCCGCCTCGGCAAGGAACAGCCGGCCGGACCGAAGCACACGCTCGCCGAGCTGAAGGAATCGATCCGGCAGCAGATGTTCGTCCTTCTCGCGGACGAGGAGCGCGCCATCGCGGCGCTGCCCAAGCTCATCCGGGACGCGAAGGACCGCGTGCGGGCGATCGCCAGCGCTCGCGCGGTCGCCGGCGCGAAAGGACCGCTTTCCGCAGAGCAGGAAGCGCGTTTCCAGCAGATCGAGGAGATGCTCGCCGCACCGGCCCGCCGCAAGGTGGCGAACGATTGATTTCATCACCGCTTCGCGCGGCATCCCCCGGGCGCACGTTCGCCCGTAATCTTCTGCACGCATTCTTTCCCCATGCCCGACGACGTCATCCAGAACTACACCTTTGACGAGCTTGCGATCGGCGCGTCCGCCGCGCTGACGCAGACGCTCACGCTCGACGACTTCAAGCTGTTCGCGGCGGTCAGCGGCGACCCCGTACTCTCGGGCAACGCGGAATGGGTCAGCCCGCCCGGTGCCCTCGGCAAGCGCCCGGCCCACGCGGCGTTGAGCGGCACGCTGCTGTCGCGCCTCGTCGGCACGCAATTGCCCGGCCCCGGCTCGTCGATCGTCGCCGAGTCCCTGCGCTACGCC
>JAEUMW010000211.1 GCA_016791345.1 Betaproteobacteria bacterium
CCGCCTTCCCAAATAATCGCGTATGACCTCTTCGTCCCGCCGATTCAGCTCGACGACGTGGCCGACGCCGAGCTCGCGCAACGCCGTACCGCCTGGCAGCCGCGCCCCGCGCCCTACACCAGCGGCGTGCTGGCGAAGTACGCCAGGCTCGTCTCCACCGCCAGCCGTGGCGCAGTGACCGACTGATCCGCGCGCCGGGAGACGCCCGGCCTCAGGCGGCGGCGAGCGCCTGATCGACGTCGGCGATGATGTCGTCGATGTGCTCGATGCCGATGGAAAGCCGCACCATGTCTTCGGACACGCCTGCAAGTTCGAGTTCGTGCGGGCCGAGCTGGCGGTGCGTGGTCGTCGCCGGGTGGCAGGCGAGCGACTTCGCATCGCCGATGTTGACCAGGCGCGTCACCAGCTTGAGCGCGTCGATGAAGCGGGCGCCGGCCTCGCGCCCGCCCCGTATGCCGAACGAGAGGATGCCGGATGCCTTCCCGCTCATGTACTTGTCCACGAGCGGCCGGTCGGCGTGGTCGGGCAGCCCCGCGTAGCGCACCCAGATCACCTTCGAGTGCTTCTGCAGGTATTGCGCGACCGCCAGCGTGTTGTCGCAGATGCGGTCCATGCGCACGGCGAGCGTCTCGATGCCCTGCAGGATGAGAAAGCTGTTGAACGGCGAGATCGGGGCACCCATGTTCCGCAGGGGCACGACGCGGGCGCGGGCGATGAAGGCCGCCGGGCCGAGCGCTTCCGTGTAGACCACCCCGTGGTAGGACACGTCCGGTTCATTGAGCCGCTTGTATTTCTTCTTGTGGTCGGCCCACGGGAACCTGCCGGAGTCGACGATCGCGCCGCCGATGGAATTGCCGTGGCCGCCGAGATACTTGGTCAGCGCGTGGACGACGATGTCGGCGCCGTGCTCGAAAGGCCGGCACAGATAGGGCGTGGGCACCGTGTTGTCGACGATGAGCGGAATGCCGGCAGCGTGCGCGACGTCCGCCAGCGCGCCGAAATCGACGACGTTGCCGAGCGGGTTGCCGATCGATTCGCAGAACACGAGCTTGGTCCTGTCGTCGATCAGCTTCTCGAAGCTCGCCGGTTTGCGGTAATCGGCGAAGCGTACCTCGATGCCGTACTGCGGCAGCGTGTGGGCAAACAGGTTGTAGGTGCCGCCATAGAGCGCGCTGGAGGTGACGATGTTGTCACCGGCCTCGGTGATCGTCATCACCGCATACGTGGTCGCCGCCATGCCGGACGCGAGCGCGAGCCCGCCGATGCCGCCCTCCATCGCGGCGAGTCGCTGCTCCAGCACGTCGGTCGTGGGATTCATGATGCGCGTGTAGATGTTCCCCTTCACCTTGAGGTCGAAGAGGTCGGCGCCGTGCTGGGTGTCGTCGAAGGCGTAGGACGTGGTCTGGTAGATGGGAACCGCGACCGCCTTGGTGGTGGGATCGGGTGTGTAGCCGCCGTGGACGGCGAGGGTCTCAATCTTCATGGGTAGTGCTCTCCGCTGGTTGCGCTGCGCATCCGGCAGTATAGCCACGCCGCCGCAACCAATCGCGTGCGTGCGGGTCTGCTCTGAACCACGCTCGGCGCACTTCGCCGCGCACTGTGAGGAGCACGCCGATGCCCAATCGCCTTGCCGGGGAAACCTCTCCTTACCTGCAGCAGCATGCAGACAATCCGGTCGATTGGTATCCGTGGGGGACGGAGGCGCTCGGGCGGGCACGTGCGGAGGACAAACCGATTCTGCTTTCGGTGGGTTATTCCGCGTGTCACTGGTGCCACGTCATGGCGCACGAGTGCTTCGAGGACGTCGAGGTGGCGGCGGCGATGAACCGCGACTTCGTCAACGTCAAGGTGGACCGCGAGGAGCGCCCCGACCTCGACCAGATCTACCAGGCCGCGCACGCCATGCTGAACGGCCGGGGTGGCGGCTGGCCGCTTACGGTGTTTCTCACGCCCGAGCAGAAGCCGTTCTTCAGCGGCACCTATTTCCCCAAGCGGGCGCGCTACAACCTGCCCGGGTTTCTCGACCTGCTGCCGCGGGTCGCGGCCGCCTACCACACCCGGCGCGAAGCGATCGAGGCGCAGAACGCCTCGCTCCTGGAAGCGCTCACCCGCACCGTGCCGCAGGCACCGGCCGCGGCCGCGGTGACGTTCGACTCCAAGTTGATCGAGCTGGCGGTGCAAGGGCATTTGCAGACCTTCGATCGCGTGCATGGGGGCTTCGGCGACGCCCCGAAATTCCCGCATCCTGCGGAGCTCTCGTTCTGCCTGCGCCGGGGGTTCGAGCGTGCCGACGCGACCGTCACCGACGTGACGACCTATACGCTCGAGAAGATGGCGGAGGGCGGCGTCTACGACCAGCTCGGTGGTGGATTCTGTCGCTACAGCGTCGACGCCGAGTGGACCATCCCGCACTTCGAGAAGATGCTGTACGACAACGCGCAATTGCTGGCGCTCGTCGCCGATGCCTGGCGGGTGACGGCAAATCCGCTCTTCGAACGGGTCGCCGCAGAGACGGTCGACTGGATCCGCCGCGAGATGCAGTCGCCGGCCGGTGCGTACTACTCGACGCTGGATGCGGACTCGGAAGGCGAGGAAGGCAGGTTCTACGTCTGGAACCCCACCGAAGTGCAAGCCATGCTCACGCCGGAGGAGTACGCCGTCCTCGCGCCGCACTATGGTCTCGACCGGTCCGCGAACTTCGAGGGCAGACACTGGCACCTGCGTGTCGCGCGTCCGCTTGCCGAGATCGCTCCTCGACAGAACAGGGCGATTGACGAATGTGAGCAATTGCTCACGAGTGCCCGTCGGAAGCTTTTCCAGGCGCGGGAGCGGCGCGTCCGGCCCGGGCGCGACGAAAAGGTTCTCACGAGCTGGAACGGCCTGATGATTGGAGCGATGGCCCGCGCGGCGAGGACATTCGCCCGCGACGACTGGCTGGCCAGCGCGCGGCGCGCTCTCGATTTCGTGTGCGAGTCGATGTGGGACGGCGATCGCCTGCTCGCGACCTGCAGGGACGGGCGCGCGCATCTGAACGCCTATCTCGACGACTACGCCTTCCTCCTCGCCGGTCTGCTGGAGATGCTCGAGGCCCGGTGGCAGTCGCGCGACCTCGCGCTTGCCTGCCGGATCGCCGATGCGTTGCTCGACAGGTTCGAGGACGAAGGCGGCGGCTTCCACTTCACCAGCCGCGACCACGAAGCGCTCATCCTGCGCCCCAAGCCCGGTCACGACGATGCGACGCCGTCGGGCAACGGGGTCGCTGCCTGCGCGCTGCAACGGCTCGGTCATGTCGTCGGGGAGCCGCGCTACCTGGCGGCAGCCGAGCGCACTCTGCAGCTTTTCCACGCTGCGATGGAGCGTCATCCAATGGGTTACTCGACGCTGCTCACTGCGCTCGACGAGCACCTGACGCCGCCGCGGATAGTGGTGCTGCGCGGCACAACGGCTGCACTGGGCGCGTGGCAGCAGGCCCTGGCGCGGGCCTACCAGCCGTCCACGCTCGTCCTGGCTATTCCGGCCGGCGCGACGGACCTGCCGGCAGTCCTGGACAAGCCCGTGCCCGGTGCCGGCGTCAACGCCTGGGTGTGCGAGGGCGTCACCTGCGGGCCGCCTGTTTCGAGCTTTCGCGATCTCGAGCAAATCGTCGCCATCCGGGGCTGAGCCGTCACGGGCGGAATTCACCATCACCGTGATCGCGCGGCAACTGCGGCGGCGACTGGGCTACAATCCGAGCGCTGTTCGACAACACGGGAGAATGGTATGAAATCAGTATGGACTGGAGCGCTGCTCGCCGCCGGCATGCTCACCACGGGTGTCGCGGTGGCTGCCGATGCCAACATGGAGCTCGCGCAGAAGTCGGGCTGTCTCGCCTGTCATGCGCTCGACAAGAAGCTGGTCGGGCCGAGCTACAAGGAAGTCGCCGCGAAGTACAAGGGTGACAAGGCGGCCGAGGCCACCCTGGTGCATAAGGTCATCAAGGGCGGCAGCGGCGCCTGGGGTCAGATTCCCATGCCGCCGAATAATGTCACCGAAGCGCAGGCGCAGCAGCTGGTGAAGTGGATTCTTTCCATGTAAGCCGCCAGCACCGCGGCACCATCAGAAAACCGGCCTCGTGCCGGTTTTTTGTTGGCGGCCGGAGCTTACTCTTCGGTGAACGTCAGGATCGATCGCACCGGCACCGGCAGGGCTTCGAGCCGCGCGCGCCCGCCGAGACCGTCGAGTTCGATCACGAACGCGGTCGCTGCGACCCGTGCGCCCGTCATCGCGATGAGCCGGCACGCCGCGACTGCCGTGCCGCCAGTCGCGAGCAGATCGTCCACCAGCAGCACGGGCTCATCGGGCGCCAAAGCGTCGGCGTGAATCTCGACGCGGTCGGTACCGTACTCGAGCTCGTAATCGTGACCGAAATTCTCCGCCGGCAGCTTGCCCGCCTTGCGGATCGGCACGAAGCCGCGACCGAGATGGTGCGCGAGGGCGGCACCGACGATGAAGCCGCGCGACTCGATGCCGACGATGCGCCGGAAGGACATGCCCGCGACAGCCTCTGCCAGCTGCTCGATGCACGTGCGAAACCCCGCCGCATCGCGCAGCAGGGTGGTGATGTCACGGAAGAGAATGCCCGCCTTCGGGAAGTCCGCAACCGTGCGTATCAAAGTCTTGAGATCGGGAGTGCTCATGGCCCGGCACGATAGGGCATTCCGCAGGCTCGGCGCAACCCGCGGGCCGGCAGCCCGGGTCCGCGCGGGTAGGTTCAGGCGCCCGCGACGCGCCGACGCAGCAGCTTGAGCTTGCCGAGAATACTCTGCCCCACGCTCGATTCGCGTTCGGCCGCGGGCGGCGGCTGGGTCTTCTGGCGCTGTGCGACCGCCGGCTTCTGGCGCAGCGTGCGGTGGCGCGCCATGGCGGATTCGATGTGCTCCTTGAGCACCCGGGAGTCCGGCGGCTTGTGCAGCAGCCGGTGGATCTGCGCCTGGTTGATGAGTTCGACCAGCACTTCAGAATCCGATGCCGATGTTGCCGCGATCGCCAGCACCTGCGGTTGCTCCTGTTTCAGGAGCTTGAGCATGGTCGTCACCTGCACCTGCTGGTTGTCGATGTCGGCCAGCAGGACGGCAATTTCCTCGTTCACCATGAGATCGAGCGCGCTGTCGGCGCTGGGTGCGTACAGCACCTTGTAGCGGCGGCCGAAGAGCTCGCGCACGGCGCGGATCAGATTCGGCTCGGGCTCGACCACCAGCAGGGTGCCGTCGATTTCGAGCAGCGGTGCGGGGTCGTTGCGCATGTCGCGCAGCGCGCCGGCGAGGGTGACGGCTTCCCTGAGAGTCGCGGAGAGCTCCTGGTTATCCCAGGGTTTGCTGACGAAGCGGTAGATTTCACCGTCGTTGATCGATCCCACCATCGAGGCCAAGTCGGAGTACCCGGTGAGCAGCAGGCGCACGGTGTCGGGAGCGGACTGTCGCACGCGGCGCAGCAGTTCCACGCCCGTCATCTTCGGCATGCGCTGGTCGGTCACGATGACGTCGAACGCGGCGGTCTGCAGCGCTTCCAGCGCCTGCTCACCATCCGTGGCGGTGGTCACGTCGTATTCGGCGCGCACCAGCGAACGCAGCGCGTTCAGGATCCGTTCGTCATCGTCCACGAAGAGCATGCGCGGTCGCCGCGGCTCGACTGCGACAGGCGGCGGTTCCGTGGAGATGGTGACGGGCGTCACCTCGATCGGCCCGGACCGCGTCGGCATCCTCATCGGCTGCGTCGGCAGGTTCTCCGTTGCCGACGCGGCATTTGCGGCAGGCGGCGGGAGCGCGGCGTCGAGCGTCTGCTGGAGGCGCTCGGCAAGTTCGCGGGCGCTCTGGAAGCGGTCCTCGGGTCGCTTGGCGAGCGCAGTGCGCATGATGTGATCGAGATCGCGCGGCAGCGCCGGGTTGAGGCGCGAGGGATCGACCGGCATGAAGTCGATGACCTGCTGCATGACCTCCATTGGCGTGCCGGCGAACGGGCGTCGGCCCGTCAGCAGCTGATAGCAGATGATGCCCACGGCGTAGAGATCCGCGCGCAGATCGATGGGGCCGCCGAGCACCTGCTCGGGCGCCATGTAGTAAGGCGTGCCGAGCACCTCGCCGACCTCGGTGAACTGGTTGGCGTCGACGCGGGCGATGCCGAAATCGCTGACCTTGATGCGGCCATCCTCGTTGATGAGGATGTTGGCGGGCTTGAGATCCCGGTGCACCACTCCCTGTGCATGGGAGTAGCCGATCGCATCCAGGAGCTGGCGCAGGATCTGCCAGGCTTCCCCGAGCTCGTAGCGGGTCTCGGTGGCGAGATGATCGTGCAGCGACTTGCCGCGCACGTATTCCATCACGATGTACGCGATCTCCTCGTCCTCACCGTAGTCGTACACGGCGACGATGCCGGGGTGCTGCAGGCGGCCGGCGGCCTGCGCCTCGTTGCGGAAGCGCACCATGCCCATGCGCTGGGCACCGGCGTCCAGGCGGGCCTTTTCGATGGTCTTGATCGCCACCAGCCGGCGAATGATGGGGTCGAGCGCCTTGTACACGACGCCCATGCCGCCCTCGCCGAGAACACCCTGAATCTCGTACTTGCCGATCTGGGTGCGCGGGTTCATCGACGGCCCCTGCCTACGCGGCGAGTTCCGTGGCCGCCGGCAAGGCGATCGGGAGCACCAGGGTGAAACAGGTGCCCACGCCGGGGGTGGAGGTCACATCGATGCGACCGCCGTGCTGCTGGGCGATCTTGTAGGCGATGGAGAGCCCGAGCCCGGTACCCTTGCCGATCTCCTTGGTGGTGAAGAACGGATCGAAGATCCGCGGCAGCACCTCGGGTGCGATGCCGCTGCCATTGTCCGCGACGTCGACCGCGACGCTGGCGGCCCCTTCCACCCGCGAGCGCAGCGTCAGGCAGGCGCCTTGATGGCCCATGGCCTGTGCCGCGTTGGTGATGAGGTTCAGGAAGATCTGGTTCACCTGCGACGGTGAGCAGCGAATCGACGGCACGTCTGCGAGTTCGCGGCGTACCTCGACCGCTGCGAGCAGGTGGCGGGCGAGCGCGAGGCTGCTCTCCAGCCCGGCGTTGACATCGTAGCTCGCGACCTGGCTGCGATCGAGGCGGCTGAAGCTGCGCAGATTGCCGACCAGCCCCGCGATCTGGTCGATGCCATGCAACCCGTCCCGGGCAAGCGCGCGGAGGTCTTCGATGGCCCCCCCGTCATGCAGCCGGGATAGCCGCGAGACGGTGCGGGAAAACTGCTGGTCGAGTACGTCCTCGCAGTCCGTGTCCTGCTCTAGCATGCGCACCAGGGCGGAGGCATCGTCCAGCGCGGCGGCGACTTCCGGCAGGCGGTCCGTCACCGCGCCAAGGCTGTTCTTGACGTAGGCGAGCGGCGTGTTGATCTCGTGCGCGACGCCGGCCACCATCTGTCCGAGCGACGACATCTTCGCCGAGTGGACGAGCTGTGCTTCCGACTCCTGGAGGCTCGCGAGCGCCGAATTCAGTTCGCCGGTGCGCTCGGCCACGCGCTGTTCGAGCGTGTCGTTGGCATGCCGCAGCGCCTGGTTCATGTGGCGGATCGTGCGGTAGCTGTGAGACAGGCGCAGCCCGAGGTACGCCAGCAGGACGAGCAGCGCCCCGGTGTAGTACAGCAGGTAGATGCGATAGAGCTCGCGCCTCTGTACTGCCTTCGCGAAGCGCTGTTCCGCGCTTGAGGCGAACGCGTCGAGACGTGCCCCGGCGGTGGTGATGGCGAGATCGTGCGCGGTCTCCGCTTCCTCGCGGCGCTGCGCAAGGAACGTCCGCAGGGTTGCAGTCAGTTCCTCCAGCGACTTCCTGGTGGTGGCCGTCAACTTGGACGCATGCTGCTCCAGCGCGGCAATGTCGGCTTCCAGGCGGCTCGTGTTGTCGGCCGGCGAGGTGTCGCAGGCGAGCAGCGAGGCCTCGAACCTGGCCGCTGTCGCGGGATCGATCGCGGAAGAGCGGACGGCGGCAAGCGCCTCGCGCAGGGTGTCCTGCGTCGCGGCGCTGGCCGCCTGGTACCGGGTCATCAGGGTTTTCTTTTCCGCAAATGCCCCCGCCACCGGCGCGAATTCCTCGCTGAGACCCGCGTCATCGCTGGCGCGCACTTCGGACGCAAGCGCGTGTTCCACGCGGGCGACCTCGGCGGGCGGGCGACCGAGCGCCGGCACCAGCCGCCGCACGCCGCGTTCCCGCCGCAGCACTTCACTGTCCCAGTGGCCGTCGATCTCCCGCAGGCGCCGCAGCAGGGACGTGATCTCGGCCTGCCGACCGAGTTCACTGCCTGCGGTCTGAACGTACAGGAAGGCGAGCGTGCCGGTGAGAACTGCGGCGGTCACTGCGACGAGGCCGCCCCGAACGACTTGCATGGCTGGATGGTCGACATGGGCTTGAGATAGCCTTCAGCCCGATTACGCAATGGGGGAACACCCGGCGGCGCAAGTTTCGTGCCGCTGCCTGTCCGCGTCGCGGCAGGTCTGGCTTACGTGCTGCGGGAAGGAATGGCCACGGCTGCGGTGCGGCGCACCAAACGGCCGGCAGTCACTCGCCGATGATCTTGACGAGTACCCGCTTGCGGCGACGGCCGTCGAACTCGCCGTAGAAGATCTGTTCCCAGGGGCCGAAGTCGAGCCGGCCAGCGGTGACGGCGACGACCACCTCACGGCCCATCACCTGACGCTTCATGTGCGCGTCGGCGTTATCCTCGCCGGTGTCGTTGTGCCGGTACGAATCGACCGGTTCGTGCGGAGCGAGCGTCTCCAGCCACTGGCGGTAATCGTGGTGCAGACCGGGCTCGTCGTCGTTGATGAAGACCGACGCGGTAATGTGCATCGCGTTCACGAGCACGAGACCCTCCCGCACCCCGCTCGCCTTCAGGCACTCTTCCACCTCGCCGGTGATGTTGACGAAGCCCACCCGGGTCGGAATGTTGAACCACAGTTCCTTGCGATAGCTTTTCATGCGGGTCTCCAGACGTGCATCACTCGCCGAGATAGGCGGCCTGCACCTGCGGGTTGGCCAGCAGACGGTCGCAACGGTCGGCAAGCGAGACGCTGCCGCTTTCCATCACATAACCGCGGTCGCCCACCTGCAGGGCGAGTTTCGCGTTCTGCTCGACGAGCACCAGGGTGACGCCCTCGCGCGCGATCGAGCGGATCACCTCGAAGATCTTCTGAACCATGATGGGTGCCAATCCCATGCTCGGCTCGTCGAGCAGCAAGAGTCGCGGCCGGCTCATCAGCGCGCGGCCGATCGCGAGCATCTGCTGCTCGCCGCCGGACAGCGTGCCCGCGAGTTGCCGCCGACGCTCGGCGAGGCGCGGGAAAAGGTTGTAGATCCGCTCGCGGTCGGCGGCGATGCCACCGTCCGAGCGGCAGTAGGCGCCGATGTCGAGATTCTCCTCGACCTTGAGTCGCCCGAAGATGCCGCGTCCCTCCGGCACCAGCGCGATGCCTTGCCGGACGAGCGTGTGCGCGGGGTGGCCGGTGATCGGCCTGCCTTCGAAATGCACGTAGCCACCGGCAGCGTGGACGAGCCCCGTGATGGCCTTGAGGGTGGTGGTCTTGCCGGCGCCGTTCGCGCCGATGAGGGCGACCACCTCGCCTGCCTTGACGTCCAGGTCGACGCCCTTGACGGCATTGATGCCGCCGTAGGCCACGCGCAGGTGACGCACCTCGAGCATCGGCTTCGACGTGTCGGCCGCCGCGTTCACGCGATCTCGCCGCCCAGGTACGCTTCCACCACCGCAGGGTCGCGCTGTACTTCCGCCGGTGCACCTTCGGCGATCTTCTTGCCGTAGTCGAGCACGGCCACCCGGTCGCACAGGCCCATCACCAGCTTCACATCGTGCTCGATCAGCAGAATCGTGACGCCGTCGGCGCGGATACGCTCCATGAGGCTGCGCAGTGCGACAGTTTCGGTCGCGTTCATGCCGGCCGCAGGCTCGTCGAGTGCCAGGAGCCGCGGTTCGGTGGCGAGTGCCCGCGCGATCTCGAGCCGGCGCTGGTCGCCGTAGGAAAGATTCTTCGCCAAGGCGTGCGTGTGCCGTCCAATCCCCACGTAGTCGAGTAGTTCCTTCGCGCGCCGCGCGATCGCGGCCTCCTCGGCGCGGGTCGCCGCATTGCGCGTGATCGCGCCCCACACCCCGGCGCGCGTGCGCACGTGACGACCGACCATCGCGTTCTCGAGGGCGGTCATGTTGGCGAACAGGCGGATGTTCTGGAAGGTGCGCGCAATGCCGGCCGCGGCTACCGCGTGCGGTTCGAGCCCGGCGATCGGCACACCGTCGAAGACGATGCTGCCGCCGTCGGGGGCATAGAGACCGGTCAGCACGTTGAAGAAGGTGGTCTTGCCGGCACCGTTGGGACCGATCAGGCCGTAGATGGAATGGCGGTCGATCGCGATCGACACCTCGAAGAGCGCCTGCAACCCGCCGAAGCGCTTGCCCACATCGCGGGCTTCGAGCAGCGCGCTCACTCGGCGAATTCGCGCTTGCGCACGCGCGACGGCCAGAGCCCGGCAGGGCGAAAGAGCATCATGAGGACGAGCGCCAGGCCGAAGAGCAGCATGCGCAGGTCCGAAGGATCGATGAGCACCTCACCGAACCAGCTCTGCTGCAGCGGCCCGACATAGCGCAGCGCTTCCGGCAGCGCGGTAAGCAGGATGGCGCCGAGCACGACGCCGGGCACGTGACCCATCCCGCCGAGCACCACCATGCAGAGGATCATGATCGAGTCGAGCAGCGCGAAGCTCTCCGGGCTTACGAAACCCTGGAAGGCGGCGAACAGTCCGCCGGAGATGCCACCGAAACTGGCCCCCATGGCGAATGCCAGCAACTTGACGTTGCGCGTGTGGATGCCCATCGCCTTGGCGGCGACTTCATCCTCGCGGATCGCGATCCAGGCGCGACCGATGCGCGAATCCTCCAGCCGCAGCGAGATGGCGATGGACAGCAGCGCGCAGGCGAGGAAGACGTAGTAATAGCTGTGCACGGGGGCGAACGTGAGGTCGCCGAGGACGTGGTGTTGACTCAGGGACACGTCGCCAAAACGGATCGGATCGATCAGCGTGATGCCGAGCGGCCCGTTGGTGATGTTGACGGGACGGTTCAGGTTGTTGAGAAAGATGCGGATGATCTCGCCGAAGCCGAGCGTGACGATGGCAAGGTAGTCGCCGCGCAGTCGCAGCGTCGGCGCCCCCAGCAATACACCGAAGAAACACGCGACCGCGGCCCCCAGCGGCAGCACCAGAAAGAACGGCCAGTGGATGCCGAAATGCGGCGAGGCGAGCAGCGCGTAGACATACGCGCCGACCGCGAAGAAGGCGACGTACCCCAGGTCGAGCAGGCCGGCGAAGCCGACCACGATGTTGAGCCCGAGCGCGAGCATCACGAAAAGCAGCGCCACATCGATGATGCGCACCCAGGTGCGGCCGAGCAGCGGCTCGACCACGAAGGGGAGCACCAGTAACAGCGCAGCTATTGCCGCGTAGACGACGATGCGGACCGTGAACGACGTGTTCCTGAGTCCGGGCACCGTGCTCCTCCGGCTCAGGCGCGTTCTGCCGAAGGCTGGCCCATCAGCCCTGACGGTCGGAAGATCAGCACGAGCACGAGCACGAGGAAGGCGAACACATCGCGATAGTTGCTGCCGAAGACGCCGCCGGTCAGATCGCCGATGTAGCCCGAGGCGAGGCTCTCGATGACACCGAGCAGGAGCCCGCCGAGCATCGCGCCGGTCACGTTGCCGATGCCGCCGAGCACGGCCGCGGTGAAGGCCTTGAGGCCGAGGATGAAGCCCATGTAGTAGTGGCCGATGCCGTAGTAGAGGACGACCATCAGCCCGGCCACCGCCGCGAGTCCGGAACCGATCACGAACGTGAGCGCGATGATGAGATTGATGTTGATCCCCATGAGGCCGGCAATGTCCGGGTTCTGCTCGGTGGCGCGCATCGCGGCTCCCAGCCGGGTGCGCGTGACGAACCAGTACAGCGTTGCCATGACCGTGCAGGCGAGGAGAAAGATCGCGGCCTGCAGGTCGGTGAGGTGGGCGCCGCCCAGGTGCAGTTGCGTCGTCTTGAAGAGCGGCGGCAGCGCGATGTACTGCTTGCCCCAGATCAGCGCCGCCGAATACTGGATCAGGATCGATACGCCGATCGCGGTGATGAGCGGCGCCAGCCGCGGCGCGCGACGCAGAGGACGATAGGCGACACGCTCGATCGACACGCCGAGCGCGATGCAGATCGTCATCGAGGCGGCCAGCGCTACCAGCAGGGTGATCGGCACCGGCAGGCCGGCCGCCGCCAGCAGCTGGAAGACGGCGAGTGCGACCATCGCTCCGACCATGACGATGTCACCGTGGGCGAAGTTGATGAGGCCGAGGATGCCGTAGACCATCGTGTAGCCAAGTGCGACCAGGGCGTAGATGCTGCCCAGGACCAGACCGTTGATGATCTGCTGCAGAAAGATGTCCATGGTATGACGTGCGCGCGGCACCCTAGGGTGCCGCACGATTCATGGCGGAAGGGTGAGAACTACTTGGAACCGCCGTCGGCGGCCTTCTTCTCCGGCGCGGCGGCTGCGACCTTGTCGCCGCCGCCCGGGATGACGGTCTCCAGCGGAGCCCACGCACCGCCCTTGACGACGTAGACGGTGATCGGTCCGTTCTTGAGGTCGCCCTTGTCGTCGAACTCGATCGGGCCGATCACGCCGTCGATCCTGGTCTTGCCGACCTCGGGCAGGTACTTCGCCGGATCGGGCGAACCGGCGCGTTTCATGGCGTCGACGAAGACGAACACCGCGTCATACCCCATCGGGGCGAAAAGCTCGACGTCCTTGCCGAACTTTGCCTTGTACTTTTCCATGAACTTCTGCCCGCCCGGCATCTTTTCCTTCGGCAGGCCTGGCATCGAAGCCATCTGACCCTCCGCCGCATCGCCCGCGAGCTTGACGAAGTTCGGCGTCTGCATGCCGTCCCCGCCAATGAGCTTGGCCGGAATGCCGAGTGAGGCCATCTGCTTCGCCATCGGACCAGCTTGCGGGTCGATGCCGCCGAACATGATGAGGTCCGGCTTCGCGCCCTTGATCTTGGTGAGAATCGCGGTGAAGTCCGTGTCCTTGTCGGTCGTGTGCTCGCGCGCGACGATGTTCGCACCGAGCGAGGCCGCGGTCTTCTCGAACGCGTCGGCGAGACCCTGGCCGTAGGCGGTGCTGTCGTCGATTACGGCGATGTTCTTCGCACCCAGCTTCTCCACCGCGAACCTGGCGAGCGTCGGGCCTTGCTGGTCGTCGTGGGCGACGACGCGGAACGTCGTCTTGAAGCCTTGCTGCGTGTACTTGGGATTGGTCGACGACGGCGAGATCTGGGGAATGCCGGCATCGGAATAGATCTTCGAAGCGGGGATGGATGCCCCCGAGTTGAAGTGCCCGACAACGCCGATGACCTTTGCGTCCGCGAGCTTCTGCGCCACCGTCGTCGCCTTCGTCGGATTGGCCTCGTCGTCCTCCGACACCAGCACGAGTTCGATCTTGTTGCCGCCGACGACCACACCCTGCGCGTTCAGGTCTTCCACCGCGAGTTGCACGCCGTTCTTGATGTCGTTGCCGATGTGCGCCTGCGGCCCGGTCAGCGGCGATGCCACGCCTACCTTCACGACGGCAGCGCCTGCAGCAGGTTTGGCGGCGGCGGCTTTGGGTTCTGGCGCCTCTTCCTTCTTGCTGCAGGCGGCAAGCGCGATGCACAGCGCAAGTGCGAAACTGGTCGCGATGGATCTCTTGATCATGAATGCTCCGAAGATGGAAGGAGAGGAGTGGGCAGCGAGGCAACGACGGCAGACTTTAGCCCCAGATTTCTGCGCGTGTCAATTTGACACAAGATTCAGCGGCTTAAGAATCGACGCCGGCGCACTGCAGACGCGGTGGCAGGAAAAAAACTGGCGCCCGGGGAGGGCGCCAAAGATCACGAGAAGGAGACTCCTGCAAGCCCGTACACAGGGCTTCGCCAGACGCCAGGAAGTGCCCCGGCGCGCATGGGAAAAACCGTGTACGGCAGAGGGACGATACTGCAAGCTGATGTCCGTGCTCCAATCACACTTCATGATCATCCCCATAAGTTTCGACTGATGCAGAACGGTTTCGGTACCAATGCTTGGCGCATGCCCGCTAGACCCAGTCGCGCGCCACGAGAAAATCGGCATAGAGACGTGCTTCCGGCGTGCCGGGCTCCGGTCGCCAGTCGTAACGCCACTTAACCAGCGGCGGCAGCGACAGCAGGATCGACTCCGTGCGACCGCCGGACTGCAGTCCGAAGAGCGTGCCGCGGTCGAAAACGAGGTTGAACTCAACGTAGCGCCCGCGACGGTATGCCTGGAAATCGCGCTCCCGCCCCCCGAACGGCAGATTCCTGCGGCGCTCCACGATCGGCAGATAGGCCGTCAGAAAATGATCGCCGACGCTGCGCGTCAACGCGAAACAGGTGTCGAAGTCCGGCGTGGCGAGATCGTCGTAGAAGATGCCGCCGATGCCGCGCGGTTCACCGCGGTGCCGCAGATAGAAATACTCGTCGCACCACTTCTTGAAGCGCGCGTGCAGGTCGGCGCCGAAGGGTGCAAGCGCGGCGCGGCACGTGCGGTGGAAGTGGATCGCGTCGTCCTCGAACGGATAGTACGGCGTGAGATCCATGCCGCCGCCGAACCACCATACGGGCGCCGCGTCCGCGCGCTGCGCCGAGAACAGGCGCACGTTGAGATGCACGGTGGGAACGAAGGGGTTGCGCGGATGCAGCACGAGCGAGACGCCC
This sequence comes from Betaproteobacteria bacterium, assembly GCA_016791345.1. Classification (NCBI taxonomy): domain Bacteria; kingdom Pseudomonadati; phylum Pseudomonadota; class Betaproteobacteria; species Betaproteobacteria bacterium. Next base: position 14,820 of record JAEUMW010000211.1, read on the forward strand.
ATCGCTTCGAACGAGCGGCCGGCAAGCTCCGGTCGCGCCGCACTCGCAGACGGCGGCAGACGCTCGCCGTGGACGTGGGAGAAGAGCACGCCGGCGCGCTCGAAGAGGTTTCCTTCCTCCACCAGCGCGCTCACACCGCCGCCGCCTTCGGGTCGCTCCCAGCGGTCACGCCGGAATGCGTGTCCATCAGCCTGCGCCAGGCTTGCGACGATGCGCTCGTGCAGGTCGGTCAGATATGCCTTGACGCCCTGCGTGTCCACGCGCGCCTGGCCCGGTCAGACGGGTCGCCTGAGTGCGCGATGACCGATGTCGCGCCGCATCTGACAACCGTCGAACGCAATCTGCTGTGCGACCTGATAGGCGCGGCGTTGCGCCATCCGCACGCTGTCGCCGAGCGCGGTGACGGTGAGCACGCGGCCGCCGCTCGTGACCACGCGCTCCCCGCGCAGTGCGGTCGCCGCATGGAAGACGTGGAAGTCTTCCTCCGCCTTGGGCAGGCCGTCGATCTCGTCGCCGGTGCGCGGTGCCTCGGGGTAGCCCGCCGCCGCGAGCACGACCCCCAGTGCCGTGCGGCGGTCCCACTCGGCTTCGATGCGGTCCAGCGTGCCGTTGACGCCGTGCTCGAGCAGCGCGAAGAAGTCTCCCTTCAAGCGCATGAGGATGGGTTGCGTCTCGGGGTCGCCGAGCCGGCAGTTGAATTCCAGCACCTTGACGCCGCCGTCCGCCGTGATCATGAGGCCGGCATAGAGGAACCCGGTGTAAGGCGTTCCGTCGCGCTCGAGTCCGGCGACCGTCGGGTGGATGACGTCACGCATGATGCGTGCGTACACGGTCGGCGTCACGATGGGCGCCGGCGAATAGGCACCCATACCGCCCGTGTTGGGCCCCTGGTCGTCGTCGAGCAGGCGCTTGTGGTCCTGGCTGGTGGCGAGCGGCAGGACGTTCTTCCCGTCGACCATGACGATGAAGCTCGCCTCCTCGCCGGCGAGAAACTCCTCGATCACGATCCGCCGGCCGGCCTCGCCCAGCTTGTTCTGGACCAGCATCTGGTCGATCGCAGCATGCGCTTCGGCCGCGCTCGTCGCCACCACCACGCCCTTGCCTGCCGCGAGTCCGTCGGCCTTGATGACGATCGGCGCACCGGTCTGGTCGACGTGCGCGTGAGCGGCCGACGCGTCGGTGAAGGCCTGCCACGCCGCCGTCGGCAGACTGTGCCTTTGCATGAACGCCTTCGCGTATTCCTTCGAAGTCTCCAGCCGCGCGGCGGCCTGGGTCGGGCCGAAGACGCGCAGATCCGCGGCGCGGAACGCATCCACGACGCCTTCGGCAAGAGGCGCCTCGGGCCCGACGACGGTGAGCGCGACGCGCTCGCGCTCGGCGAACTTGACGAGCGGTGCGATCGCCGTGATGGGAACGTTGTCGAGGCCCTTCTCCAGGGCCGTTCCGGCGTTGCCGGGTGCGACGAACACGCGCGATACGCGTGGCGAGGTGGAAAGCTTCCAGGCGATGGCGTGCTCGCGGCCGCCGCCGCCGATGACGAGCGCCTTCACGATCAGTGCCGGAAGTGGCGCAGGCCGGTGAATACCATCGCCATGCCGTGTTCGTCGGCGGCAGCGATGACCTCCTCGTCGCGCAGGCTGCCGCCGGGCTGGATGATCGCCGTGGCACCGGCTTCCGCGATCACGTCGACGCCGTCGCGGAAGGGAAAGAATGCGTCCGAGGCGACCACCGAACCATGCAGCGAAAGCCCGGCGTTGCGTGCCTTGATGGTGGCCATGCGCGCGCTGTCGACCCGGCTCATCTGCCCGGCACCGACGCCGACGGTCTGTCCCTCGAGGGCGAAGAGAATGGCGTTCGACTTGATGAACTTCGCCACGCGCCAGGCGAACAGGAGGTCGCGCGTCTGCGCGGGCGTCGGCGCCCGGCGCGAGACCACCTTGAGTTCGTCGACGGCGACGTTCGCGATATCCGGTGTCTGCACCAGCAGCCCGCCGCCCACGCGCTTCAGATCGTAACGATTCGCCCCTGCGCCCAGCGGCACCACCAGCACACGGATGTTCGCCTTTGCCGCCAGCACTGCGCGCGCTTCGTCGTCGACCTCCGGCGCGATCACCACCTCGACGAACTGCTTTGCGACGGCGCTGGCCGTGGCGCCGTCGAGCGCGCGGTTGAAGGCGATGATGCCGCCGAACGCGGACGTCGGGTCGGTGGCGAAGGCGAGGCGGTAAGCGACGAGCGGTGTGTCGGCGATCGCGGCGCCGCAGGGGTTGGCGTGCTTGATGATGACGCAGGCGGGCTCGTCGAAGGTCTTGACGCACTCCCAGGCCGCATCGGCATCACCGATGTTGTTGTAGGAGAGTTCCTTGCCCTGGACCTGCGTGTAGCCGGCGAGCGTGCCGGGCGGCACTTCGAGATCGCGGTAGAACGCCGCGTCCTGATGCGGATTCTCCCCGTAGCGCAGGTCCTGCACCTTGTCGAACTGCAGGTTGAGCCGGGTGGGGAAGCGGTGGCGGCCGCCGCCGGCCTCCAGCGCGGTGAGATAGTTGCTGATTGCACCATCGTAGGCGGCCGTGTGCGAGAACGCCTTCTTCGCGAGCGCCAAGCGCGTCGCGCGGCTCAACGTGCCACCGCTCGCCGACAGCTCCGCGGCAAGCGCCGGGTAGTCCGCGGGGTCGGTCACCACGGCCACGTGTGCGTGGTTCTTCGCGGCCGATCGCACCATGGCCGGACCGCCGATATCGATATTCTCGATCGCCTCGTCGAACGTGCAGTCCGCTTTCGCAACGGTGGCGCTGAAGGGGTACAGATTGACGACGACGAGATCGATGGGAGGTATCTCGTGAGCGGCCAGGGCGTCCATGTGCGCCGGGACATCGCGCCGGGCGAGAATGCCGCCGTGGACGCGCGGGTGCAGGGTCTTGACGCGACCATCCAGCATCTCCGGGAAGCCGGTGTGAGCGGACACGTCCGTGACCGGAACGCCGGCGTCGCGCAGGCTGGCTGCCGTGCCGCCGGTGGACAGCAGCGTTACGCCGAGGCCGTGCAGAACCTTCGCAAAATCGATGAGACCCGTCTTGTCGGAGACGCTTAAGAGCGCTTGCTTGATCGTGTTCATTGAGTGATTGGGGATGCGTTGAGCGGGCGGTCAGGCGTATCGCCGTGAGCGCCTACTTGAATCCATGCTGCTTCATCTTCTTGCGCAGCGTGTTGCGGTTGAGCCCGAGCATCTCGGCCGCGCGCGTTTGGTTGCCCTGGGCCTTGTCGAGCACGATTTCGAGCAGCGGCTTCTCCACGCAGCCGATCACCATGTCGTAGATGGCGCTCGGCTCCTCGCCGTCGAGGTCACGGAAGTAGCCGTCGATCGCGCGCCGGATGCACCGCTCGATCTCGTTTTCCTTCATTACGCCGCCCACGCTTGGCGACGGTCCTGCTGCGCACCGCCGTGATCGGCCAGTCGCGCGAGGAAGTCGTCGAGTTCCGTCAGCTGGGTCGCCGCGGTCTCCAGAGTGTTAAAGCGCGCGCGAAATGCGGTCGCGCCGTCGAGGGAGCGCAGGTACCAGCCGACGTGCTTCCGCGCGATGCGAACACCGAGATGCTCGCCGTACATGTCATGAAGCTCTCGCAGGTGGCGGCCGAGCACGGCGCGGAGTTCGCTCGTCGCGGGCGGCGGTGCGCGACGGCCATGTTCGAGAAAGTGGCGAATCTCGCGGAAGAGCCACGGCCTGCCCTGTGCCGCACGCCCGATCATCACGCCATCGGCGCGCGTGCGCTCGAGCACCGCCTTCGCCATCTCGGGCGAGTCGATGTCGCCGTTGGCGATCACCGGGATGCGCACTTCCGCCTTGACCGCAGCGATCGTGTCGTACTCGGCGTGTCCATTGAAACCGCAGGCACGGGTGCGGCCATGGATCGCCAGCGCTTTCACACCTGCCTCCTCAGCGATGCGCGCCACACGCACAGCGTTGCGGTTCGTGACATCGGGCCCCGTGCGAAGCTTGAGCGTGACCGGCACGTCGACGGCGCCGACCACACGCATGAGGATGCGCGCCACCAGTGGCTCGTCCGCGAGCAGCGCGGAGCCCGCGTGCACGTTGCACACCTTCTTTGCCGGGCAGCCCATGTTGATGTCGATGATCTGCGCACCGCCGTCGACGTTCACGCGAGCTGCCGTTGCCAGTTGCTGCGGATCGCCGCCGACGATCTACACCGCGATCGGTCCCGGCTCGCCGGCATGGTCCAGGCGCCGTCGCGTCTTCGCGGAGGACTGCAATTCGGGCTTCGCACTCACCATCTCGGACACCGCAAGACCGGCACCGAAATCACGGCAGAGACGCCGGAACGCGCGATCGGTGACGCCTGCCATTGGAGCCGCCACGAGCCCGCCGGGAATAGCATGGCGTCCGATCTGCATGCCGGGTCTGCGCGTTGGAGTGAGTGTGCGGGGAAGAGGAAGAATTGTAATCACAATCGCCCACCGACAACAGAGCGCGCTGCTGAAATTTTCAGCAGGGCACGCGCACGCAACAGAGCGTCGGAAGGTGCCGTGACGGTGCGGGACGTTACGAACCGAACATCATGCGCCGCATGAGAAAGCGTTTGGGGGCACCTGATAAGTCGAGCATCGTCAGGCCGAGTCCGCGCGCTGCGCGCAGCCAGCCGCGCTCGTTGGAGAAGAGTCGCACGAGCGTGTCGGTGAGCAGAATGCCTGCGGTGCGATCGCGCGCGCGTTCGCGCCGATAGCGCGCGAGCATCTGGCGGTTGCCGAGCCCTTCGCGCGGCGCTTCGCGCACGATGCCGGCGAGCGTCCAGGCGTCCCGCAGTCCGAGGTTGAAGCCTTGGCCCGCCACCGGATGAAGGGTCTGTGCGGCGTTTCCGATGAGCGCCACGCGCTCTGCCGTGACCGACTCGGCGTAGCGCAGAGCGAGAGGAAAGCGCGAGCGCGGTGAGCAGTCGCACAGACCACGCGCACGCTCGCCGAATGTCATCTGCAAGTGTGCGAGGAACACACCGTCCGTCGCCAGGCACAACGACTCGGCCTCCGTTTCCGACAGCGTGAGCACGATCGAGTAGCCTTGAGCGGCCGGCAGCAAGGCGGCGGGTCCGGACGCCGTGAAGCGCTCGTAGGCGCGATTGCCGTGACCTTCACGCGTGTGCGCCCAGGCGACCACTGCCCACTGGCGGTAGTCGCGCACGCGCGGCGCACCCTGCGCCGTGAGCGAACGGCCGCCGTCGGCAAGCGCCACCAGCGGTGTCGAGATCGCGTGCGAGCTGCTGTCGGCGCATTCGATCACCGCGAAATCGCCGAGGGACTTCACGTCGGTGACGCGCATGCCGCGGGCAACGCGGGCGCACGTCCCGGCCGTATCGCTCAGCGCGCGCGCCAGGTCGCGGTAGCGCACGACATGGCCCAGCGCGGGCAGACGGACGTCGCTCGCGTCGAGCTCCGTGCGGCCGAAGCCACCACGCTGGCTCACCTCGATCGAACGGATCGGCGTCGAACAGGGTTCGATCTGCGCCCAGACGCCGAGGCGTTCGAGGATGAGGCGGCTGCCGAACGAGAGCGCGAGGAAGCGGGCGTCGTCGTCGGCCACGGGTGCCGGATTCGCCTCCAGCAGGACGGGTTCGATGCCGCTGCCGCGCAGTCCCACTGCCAGCGCTGCGCCGACCGGACCGCCGCCGGCGATGACCAACGCCGCGTGTTCAGGCAGCGGTTGCATGCGCGCGCGCGGCTGCCATCAGCGTTTCGATCTCGGTAACCTGCTTCGGTGCGCCGGCCGTCAGCACCTCGCAGCCTGCATCCGTCACGGCGACATCGTCCTCGATGCGCACGCCGATGTTCCAGAATCTGTCGGGCACGTCTTCCGCGGGGCGGACATAGCATCCGGGTTCGACGGTAAGCACCATGCCCGGCTCGAGCGGGCGCCACGCTCCGTCGCGCTTGTAGTCACCGGCATCGTGCACGTCGAGGCCGAGCCAGTGGCCGGTCCGGTGCATGTAGAAGCGCCGGTAGTCGCCGGTCTCCAGCACCTGATCGAGCGTGCCGCGGAGCAGGCCGAGATCGAGAAAGCCCTGCGCCAGGACACGCACCGCCGCCTCGTGCGGCTCGTCCCATGCCGCACCGGGACGCACCGCATCGATCGCGGCACGCTGGGCCTCCAGCACGAGCTCGTAGATCTCGCGCTGTGCCGCGCCGAAGCGGCCGTTGACCGGGAAGGTGCGCGTGATGTCGGACGCGTAGCCGTCCACTTCGCAGCCGGCGTCGATCAGCAGCAGATCGCCGTCGCGCATGACGGCATCGTTCTGCACGTAATGCAGCACACAGGCGTTTGCGCCCGCTGCCACGATGGGGTTGTACGCCGGTGCCTGCGCCCCCCGACGCCGGAACTCGTGCAGGAGTTCCGCCTCGATCTCGTTCTCGCGCATGCCCGACCGCGTCTGCTGCATGGCCCGCACGTGCGCTGCCGCGGCGATGTCTGCCGCACGCCGCATGAGCACGAGTTCGTCGGGGTCCTTGCGCAATCGCATCTCGTCGAGCAAGGTACGCACGTCGTGGATCTCGGTCGGCGCCGAAACGCCGGCGCGAGCGCGCTCGCGCACCCGGTTCAGCCAGCGGGTGATGCGATCGTCCCAGGCAGGGTCGGCGCCGAAGGCGCAGAAGACGGCGGACTGGTTTTCGAGCAGCGCCGGCACCAGTTCGTCCAGCCTGCCGATGGGATGTGCCTCGTCGACACCGCAGCGCTCGCGCGCCGCCTCCGGGCCGCAGCGGAAGCCGTCCCAGATCTCGCGTTCGGGATCCTTCTCGCGACAGAACAGCAGCGAGCGGGCAGGGTCGCCGGCAACGATCAACAGCACCGCTTCCGGCTCGGGAAAGCCCGTCAGGTAGTGGAAGTAGCTGTCGAACCGGAACGGGTAGTGCGAGTCCCGATTCCGGATGCGCTCGGGCGCGGTGGGAATCACCGCCACCCCACGGTGCATGCCCTGTGCAAGTTGGGCACGACGGTTCTGGTAGACGGAAATATCGGGCATGGGGACAGCTCCTGGCGCGGAATCGATTCGACCCGGTGCGGCGCGAAGGATTCCGGTGCCGTCTTACCCGGCAGCCGGCACGGCCGCGCGCAGCGACAGCGAACGGTCGAGTTCGGCGAGCCGCTCCGGCGTGCCCACGTCTTCCCAGCGTCCTTGAAAATGCTCGCCCGTCAGCGTCCCGGCATCCGCTGCCTGGCGCAACAGGCGTCCCAATGGCGCCTTCGCACCCGGCGTGATGCCGGCGAAGAGCCGCGGGGAATAGAGACCGATTCCGGAATAGGTGAGGCGGTGCTCGCCCGCGTTGCTCAGGCGCCCGCTCACCACGGCGAAATCCCCGAGCGGATGGTGCGGAGGATTGTCGACGAGAACGAGGTGGGCGGTCGAATCGGAGAAGCGCATCCCCGCGACCCGCGGCAGGAGCGCAGCGAAATCGAACTCGCAATAGACGTCGCCGTTGACCACGACAAACGGTTCGTCCCCCAAGAGCGGCAGCGCCATCGCAATGCCGCCCGCGGTCTCCAGCGCGATGCCCTCGCGCGAGTAGTGCAGCACCACGCCGAAGGTGCTGCCGTCGCCGAGATGCTCCTCGATCATCGAGCCGAGATGGGCGTGGTTGACGACGATGTCGCGTATTCCGGCCGCCGCAAGATTCTCGACGTGCCGTGCGATGAGCGATTTGCCGCCCACCGCCAGCAGCGGTTTCGGCACGGTGTCGGTGAGGGGCCGCATGCGCTCGCCGCGCCCGGCCGCCAGGATCATGGCGCGCATCTCAGAACGTATAGCCGACACGGGTGGATCGTCCTTCGATCTCGTCGAAGAGGAGGAGCAGCGGGTGCAGCGCGGCGTAGCGCTCGGCGACGGTACGCACGTAGGCGACGAAACGTGGTGTGTCCTCGAGGTAGCCGCTCTTGCCGTCGCGGTACTTGAGGCGGGCGAAGATGCCGAGCACCTTGAGGTGCCGCTGCAGGCCCATCCACTCGAAGTCGCGATAGAACGCGGCGAAATCCTCGGCGACCGGCAAGCCGGCCAGGCGCGCCTTCTCCCAGTAGCGGATGGTCCAGTCCAGCACGCTCTCCTCGTCCCAGCTTATGAATGCGTCGCGAAACAGCGAGGCGACGTCGTAGGTGATCGGCCCGTACACCGCGTCCTGGAAATCGAGAATGCCCGGATTCGGGTCGCTCACCATCAGGTTGCGCGGCATGTAGTCGCGGTGAACGAACACTTGCGGCTGGGCGAGGTTGGCGGCAATGACGAGCGCAAAGGTGCGTTCGAGTATCGCCGCCTGCTCGGACGAAAGCGCAACGCCGAGATGGCGGGACACATACCACTCCGGGAAGAGGTCGAGCTCGCGCCGGAGCAGCGCGGCGTCATAGGGTGGCAGCGCGCCGGGACGGCTCGCCTTCTGCCAGCGCACGAGGGCCGTGGTCGCGTCGGCGAAGAGCGAGCTCGCGACGGCAGCATCCGCGTTCATCGCCGCGAGATAGGTGGTATGGCCGAGATCGCTGAGGAGCAGGAAGCCCTGCGCCAGATCCTGCGCCTCGATCCGCGGGGCGTTGAGACCGGCTTCGGCGAGCAGCCCGGCGACATGCACGAAGGGCCGGCAGTCCTCGTGAGCGGGCGGCGCGTCCATGGCGATGCAGGTCGCGCCGTCGCCGTAGCGGACGCGGAAATAGCGCCGGAAGCTCGCGTCTGCCGAGGCAGGGGCGAGGTCGAAAGCGGTACCGGGGCGTCGCGCCTCGATCCAGGCGCGCAACTGTTCGAGTCGATCCAAGCGAGTCTTCGCAACCCGCGCCGGCCCACATTGCGGGTCGGCGATCCGGTTGCCGTTGCAGATGAATTGTGCGATTTTATCACCCGCTTCACCCCGCCTCCCAAGATGTGTGTTCCCCGTTTAAGACTGTTCGGTCTTGCCGCGCTCGCGACGCTCGTGCCCACGGCTCAGGCGCAGGAACCTGCGGGGACGCTGATCGGCCTCAAGCTGCGGCCGGAAGCAACGCTGCGACCGTACACGCCGCCCGGTGAGGTGCCGCGGCCGGTCTACGTCGAAGCCGACCGCATGGAAGGCAACCCGCAGGAAAACGTCGAGCTCGAAGGGAACGTCGAGCTGCGCCAGCGCGCCCAGGTCGTTACCTCGGACTGGATGCTGTACGACGTGCCGGAGGACGAAGTGTATGCCATCGGCAACGTCAAGCTGTATCAGCGGGGCAGCGTGCTGCAGGGGACCAAGGCGCGCATCGACCTCGACTCCGAGACCGGCTTCGTCGAGGATCCGCGCTATCTCGTCGGGCAGACGGGGGGCTATGGTGAAGGCACGCGACTCGATCTGGAGGGGCCGGGGCTCTTCAAGTTCGAGAACGCGACCTATACCACCTGTGGCCCGAGTTCCCAGGACTGGGTGTTCGACACCGGCACGCTCTCCCTGGATCGGGACGCGGAGATCGGGGTCGCGCGGAATGCCACATTCTTCTTCAAGGGCACCCCGCTCGCATATACGCCATACATCGAGTTTCCCCTGACCGGGGAGCGCAAGAGCGGATTCCTGACGCCGCTCTGGGGTACCAGCCAGAGCAGCGGCTTCGAGGTGACCGTTCCGTACTACTGGAACATCGCGCCGAACATGGACTATACGTTCTATCCGCGCTACATGTCGGAGCGCGGCGTCCAGTTCGGCAACGAATTCCGCTACCTGAACCCGAGTTTCCAGGGCACTGCGCGCGGCGAATACATGCCGGACGACAAGAAGCTCGGCACCGATCGCTGGGCATATTCCTGGCGACATACTCAGACCTTCTCGCCCGAGTGGACTGGTTTCCTGCTGCTGCAGCGGGTCTCGGACAACACGTATTTCCGGGATCTGTCCAGCCGGGTCGGCCTGACTTCCATCGTCAACCTGCCTTCGGAAGGATGGGTGCGCTATGCGTCCGGCTGGTGGAGCGTGATGGGACGGGTGCAGACGTGGCAGACGCTCCAGGATCCCGGCGCGCCGGTCATCCCGCCGTATCGCCAGCTGCCGCAGATCGTCTTCAACGGCACTGAACTCGACGCGGTGTCCGGCGCCGACGTCAACGTGATGGGCAGCTTCAACTACTTCGGCACGACGCTGAACAGCCAGATCGAAGGCTCGCGTTTCATCGTCTACCCGAGCGTGTCGTTGCCGCTGCAGAATTCCTACGCGTTCCTGACTCCGAAGATCGGCGTGAACTTCACGCAGTATTCGCTCAATCAGCCTGCGATCGACGTCAATCCCACGGTCACCAACTCGTCCTCGGTGAACCGCACGCTGCCTATCGCGAGTGTGGACAGCGGCCTCATCTTCGAGCGCGATACGGTCTTTCCGTTTCAGGATCGGGAGGTTGTCCAGACGCTGGAGCCGCGGCTCTACTATCTGTACATCCCCACCAACACGGAGCAGAACAGCTTTCCCGTCTTCGACACGGCGCTCGCGACCTATAACTTCACGCAGCTCTTCTCCGAGAATCAGTTCGTGGGCGGCGACCGGATCAACAACGCGAATCAGATGACTGCAGCGGTCAGTACGCGTCTGCTCGACCCGAAAGACGGCAGCGAGATCGTGCGCGCGACCATCGGCAATCGCTACTATTTCTCGCGCCAGGAGGTCACCCTGCCCGGGGTGCCGGCAAGCAGTACCAACGCCTCCAACTTCCTCGCGCTGCTCTCCGGACGCATCAATCCGTACTGGAGCGGCGATGTCTCCTGGGAGTACAGCCCGACCACGACTTCGACGGCGCGCGCCTACGCGAACGTCCGCTATCAGCCCAGGCCCGGGCAGGTCGTCAATATCGGATACCGTTACATTCAGCAGCAACCCGGCCTGGGCACGGCGTCCAATCAGGAAACCAGCCAGATCGAATTTTCGGCGCAGTGGCCGTTTACCTCGAACCTGTCGGCCCTGACACGGGTCAATTACTCGATTGCCGGCGGCGGCCTGCTGGAAGGCATTGCCGGCTTTGAGTACACTACCGCGTGCTGGGCATTCCGCGCGGTGGCGCAACGGTTCGTCACCAGTGCGACGACTTCGAACACGCTCTTTTTTGCTCAGTTCGAGCTCACGGGCCTCTCCAGCATCGGTTCTTCCTTCTTCAACATCCTGAATCGCTACATTCCGGGATACGCTCGCGGGACCGGGACGACGGCGTTTCAGGATCAGTATTACCTCGCACAATGAGGCCATGATCGATCAAGCCTGCGGCGGCGCCGTCCGCTGGTATTCATACGCGTTGCTGCTGCTCCTGGCGGTGCTGGGGGTGAGCGCTGCCGTCGCCGCCACCGAGACGAGGCCCGGTCGCCGCGTGCTGACGCTGGATCGCATCGTCGCGGTGGTGAACGACGAGGTGATCACCGAGCACGAGCTGCAGGACCGCTACGACCTCGTCATCCGCCAGCTCGGGCAACAGGGCACCCCGCTGCCACCGAAGGATGTGCTGGAAAAGCAGCTCCTCGAGCGCATGATCAACGACCGGGTGCAGCTGCAGTACGCCAGGGAGACCGGCATTCGCGTCGACGATGTTCAGCTGGAGCGGGCGCTCTCGCGCATCGCGCAGGACAGCGGTCTCACCCTGCAGCAGTTCCGCGACACGCTGGAGCGGGAAGGCATCGCCTTCAACCAGTTCCGGGAAGAGATTCGCAGCGAGATCCTGCTTGCCCGCCTGAAGGAGCGCGAGGTCGACTCGAAACTGGTGGTGAGCGACAGCGAGATCGACAATTTCCTGAGCACCAGCGACGCGCAGCTCGGCAAGGGCGACGAGTACAATATCTCCCACATCCTCGTGCTGGTGCCCGAGCAGGCGAGCCCGGAGCAATTGCAGCGGCAGCGTGCACGCGCCGAGGACGCGCTTGCGCAGTTGCGTGGCGGCGCTTCCTTCGGCCAGATCGCGGCGAGCTTTTCCGACGCCCCCGACGCGCTGCAGGGCGGCTCCCTCGGCTGGCGCTCGCCAGCCCGTCTGCCGGCCATCTTCGTCGAGGCGGTGCAGTCGATGAATCCGGGGGACCTGAGTCCGGTGCTGCGCAGCCCCAACGGTTTTCACATCGTCAAGCTGGTCGATCGCCGCAGCGCGGGCGGGCCGGTCATGATCCAGCAATCGCGCGTGCGTCATATCCTCATCAAGACCAATGAGCTCGTGTCGCAGCGCGACGCGCGCGACCGGCTCGTCAAGCTCAAGGAGCGGATCGACAACGGGGCCGATTTTGCCGAGATGGCGCGCCTGCACTCGGACGACGGCAGCGCGTCGCGCGGCGGAGAGCTGGGCTGGATCTCGCCGGGCGATACGGTGCCGGATTTCGAGCAAGCCATGAACGCGCTGCAGATCGGTCAGGTGAGCGATCCGGTGCAGACACCTTTCGGCTTTCACCTGATTCAGGTGCAAGAGCGGCGCACGGAGGACATGTCGAAGGAGCGCCAGCGTCTGGTCGCCAAGCAGGCGCTGCGTCAGCGCAAGGCCGAGGAGGCCTATCAGGAGTGGGTGCGCCAGCTGCGCGATCGCGCCTACGTCGAGTATCGGATCGAGGACCGCTGAGCCGGGTCGGTGACGTGATCTCTGCGGCTGCAGGACGCAGCGTTGCCACTCACCTCCCTCCGCCTGTCATCGCGTTGACGATCGGCGAGCCCGCCGGAGTCGGCCCCGACATCGTCGCCATGGCAGCACAGCACCATTTCGGAGGCCGGATCGTCGTGATCGGCGATCGCGGTCTGCTCGCCGCTCGCGCAGCGCAACGCAAGTTGCCGTTACCGATCGGCGCCCCCGACGACGGCGCCGACTGGACGCTCGAAGAGGTACCCCTCGCGTACCCTTCGCAGGCGGGGACGCTCGACCTGCGCAACGCCGGCTCCGTGTTGGCGACCCTGGAGAATGCGGTCGCTGGCTGCCGCAGCGGACGCTACGATGCCGTGGTGACCGCACCGGTGCACAAGGGGGTGATCAACGACGCCGGCATTCCGTTCACCGGCCACACCGAGTTTCTGGCCGAGCGCGCAGGCGTGCCGCGTGTCGTGATGATGCTGGTGGGCGACCGGTTGCGGGTGGCGCTCGCGACGACGCATCTGCCGCTGAGTCAGGTGCCGGCTGCCATCACCCGCGAATCGCTGGCGTCGACGTTGCGCATCCTGCATGCAGACCTCGTGCGCCGTTTCGGCATCGCCAGTCCGCGCATTCTCGTCGCAGGCCTCAACCCGCACGCCGGCGAGGGCGGTCATCTCGGGCGCGAGGAGATCGAGGTCCTGGGCCCGGTGCTCGATGCCTTGCGTGCCGAGGGCCTTCGCCTGGAAGGTCCGCTGCCCGCGGACACGCTGTTCCACCCCGCACGCCTGGCCGATGCCGACTGCGTCCTGGCGATGTATCACGATCAGGGACTGCCCGTGCTCAAGTACGCAAGCTTCGGCCGTGGCGTCAACGTGACCCTCGGACTGCCCTTCATCCGCACGTCGGTCGATCACGGCACGGCCCTGGAGCGGGCGGGCACCGGAGAGGTCGATCCGGGCAGCCTGATCGCCGCCATCGAGCTGGCGATCGAACTGGTGCAGCGCGAACGGGCGCGGGCCGCCAGCGCTGGGCACTGACGTCTTCCGCGCGCCGACCTCACGAGCCCGTTGCAGCACACTGCACGCAAACGCTTCGGCCAGCATTTTCTGGTCGACCGCCATTACATCGATCGCATCGTCGCTGCGGTCGATCCCAGGGCAGACGACCGGCTCGTCGAGATCGGTCCCGGGCTGGGCGCGCTGACGCGCCCGCTGCTCGAGCGCGTCCATCATCTGACAGCGGTGGAGATCGACCGCGATATCGTGGCCATGCTGCGCGGCGCATTTCCCCAAGAGCGGCTGACCGTATGCGATCAGGATGCCCTGACGTTCGACTTTGCCGCAGTCGGCGATGAGCTCCGGGTGGTGGGCAACCTCCCCTACAACATCTCCTCGCCGCTCCTGTTTCGCCTGGCGGCGGCAAGCGCCCGGCTGCGGGACATGCATTTCATGCTGCAGCAGGAGGTCGTCGAGCGCATGGCGGCGGCGCCCGCCACGCCGGCCTACGGGCGTCTGTCGGTGATGCTGCAGTATCGCTTCGAGGTCGTGCCGCTCTTCCACGTGCCGCCCGGCGCGTTCCGGCCGCCGCCGAAGGTCGAATCGGCGGTGGTGCGGCTGCTGCCGCTCGCTTCGCGGGCGCTCGCGCCACGCGACGAATCGCTGCTGGCCGAATTGGTGAGGCGGGCTTTCGGGCAGCGCCGCAAGACGCTGCGCAACGCGCTCAAGGGACTCGCAGGCGAAGACCTCTTGCGGGGGCTCGGACTCGACCCCGCCGCGCGCGCCGAGGTATTGCCGGTGGCGGCGTTCGTGGCGATTGCGAACGCCGCCGCGGAGGCCCGGCTTACGCCGCCTTCTTCTGGATGAACTCGATCTTGTAGCCGTCGGGATCCTCGACGAACGCGATCACGGTCGTGCCGTGCTTCATCGGGCCGGCTTCCCGCGTGACCTTGCCGCCGCGCTTCTTGACTTCGGTGCACGCCGCATAGGCATCGTCGACTTCGAGCGCGACATGGCCGTAAGCGTTGCCGAGATCGTAGGACTTGGTGCCCCAGTTGTGGGTGAGCTCCAGCACGGTGTTCTCGGATTCCGGCCCGTAACCGACGAAGGCGAGCGTGAATTCACCTTCGGGGTAGTCGTTCTTGCGCAGCACCTGCATGCCGAGCACGTTCGTGTAGAAATCGATCGAGCGGTCGAGATCGCCCACTCGCAGCATCGTGTGAAGGAATCGCATGGTTGCCTCCGTCGGGAAGGTCAGATTTCCACCATTTCGAACTCGTCCTTGCGCGCACCGCAGTCCGGGCACGTCCAGTTGATGGGCACGTCCTCCCAGCGCGTGCCGGCGGCAATCCCGTGGTCGGGCAGTCCGGCTTCTTCGTCGTAGATGAAACCGCAGATCAGGCACATGTAGGTGCGGTAGACGGCGACGTCCGTGGGGGGCATGAGAGGTTCCGTTTTCGGCTAAAATGCCATTTTAGCAAATCGTCTCCCGACGGTTCCTGCTGGGACCCACCGCGGGGCGGTCCCCATGCTTCCCTCCCCCACGCCCCCGATCGTTCTCGTGTTCGCTGCGACCGACCCCACCGGGGGCGCCGGGTTGCAGGCCGACATCCTGACGCTGTCCAGCATGGGCTGCCATCCGCTGTCGGTCGTCACCGCGATCACCGTCCAGGACACGACGGGCGTCGACCAGATGCTCCCCCTCGATGCCGAATGGGTGGTGGAACAGGCGCGCAACGTGTTGGAGGACATGCCGGTGGCTGCCTTCAAGATCGGCGTGCTGGGCAGTGTCGAAGTCGTCAGCGCAGTCGCGGAGGTGGTGGCAGACTACCCGGACGTTCCGCTGATCCTCGACCCAGTGCTCGCCTCCGGCAGAGGCGACGAGCTCGCGACCGACGAGATGGTCGAAGCGATGCGCGATCTCATCATTCCGCAGACCACGCTGATTACGCCGAACAGCATCGAAGCGCGACGGCTTGCCACCGCCGATGACGAGGTCGACTACCCGGAACTCCCGGAGTGCGCGCGAAGACTCATCGAGCTCGGTTGCGAGTACGTGCTCATCACCGGAACCCATGAGAACACGGCACAGGTCCTGAACATTCTTTACGGCTCCGAGGGTGTCGTGCGCAGCGACGCGTGGCAGCGTCTGTCGGGCAGCTTCCACGGTACCGGCTGCACGCTCGCGGCGGCGGTGGCCGCCACTCTGGCCAACGGACTGAGCATTCCGGAAGCGGTCCGGGATGCGCAGGAGTTCACGTGGCAGAGCCTCAAGGCTGCGTTCCGGCCCGGCATGGGTCAGCAGATCCCGGACCGGCTTTTCTGGGCACGCGCCACCGAGGGTGACGACGAGACCGGCACGGCGGCCTGACCGGGTATGCTGCGCGGACTCTACGCGATCACGCCCGAGTGCGCGGACACGGGTCGGCT
>JAEUMW010000212.1 GCA_016791345.1 Betaproteobacteria bacterium
TTCCACTGATCGGTGGTCGCGAGACTCAGATTGACCATGGCATCGCCACTGGGCATGTAACGCGTCTCCGGGTCGCGCCCGACATTGCCGACGAGGATCACCTTGTTCACCGATGCCATGATCAATTCTCCGCTGCTGAGAGCACACGCTGCACGCACGCTTCGTCGAAGCTGCGCGCATCCACCTTGAGATAAGCCACACCCTCGCCGGCTTTCACGAGCGCTTCACGCACTCCCGGCAGGTCCGAAAGGCGGCGGGCGAGACCCGCCGCGCGCGATTCGTCCATCCGCGGCACGCTGAAGGTGCGGGTGCGCACCTGCGTCGGGTGCTTCATCCCGCTCGCCACAGCGAGCCAGGAAAGCGTGAGCAGGCCGCCGAACGCGAACACCGCGGCGACACCGTAGTGCTGCGAGATGAAGCCGCCCACGGAGGCGCCGATGAAGGTGCCGAGGAACTGCACGCTGGAGAATACGCCGAGCGCCGTGCCCTTGGCGCTGGCGGGAGCGGCCTTCGACACCAGCGACGGCAGCATCGCTTCGAGCAGATTGAAACCGGTGAAGAACACGAGCAGGGCGA
Source organism: Betaproteobacteria bacterium (assembly GCA_016791345.1). Lineage (NCBI taxonomy): Bacteria > Pseudomonadati > Pseudomonadota > Betaproteobacteria > Betaproteobacteria bacterium. Next base: position 577 of record JAEUMW010000212.1, read on the forward strand.
ATGCGATGCTCCAGAGGCACTCGATACCCAGCGCGAGCAGCAGCTGCGACGCGAGAAGTACCGTGATCCCGGCGAGGAACACGATCTTCGCGCGGCCGCCGCGCTCGCCGACCACGATGGCGGGCACCATCAGCACGAAGCCGAGAACGACGACCGGGAGATAGATTTCCCACATCTGTGCCGCCGGCAGGCCGGTGGCGAGCAGCGCCGGCGGGATCACCACCCACAGCGCCATGAGGGCTGCGTGCACGGCGAAGATGCCATAGTTGAGCCGCGCCAGATCGCCGTCCAGCAGCACCTCTCGCAGCCGTGCCGGCTCGACGTCGCGGTCGTGCGAGAGCTGCCCGGGTGCCGGGTCGGGCACCACGAACTTTGCGATCAAAATGCCGCCCAACGCCAGCACGCCGGTAACAGTGAAGATGCCGGGCAGTCCGGTCCAGCGATCGAGCACCGGGCCGAGCACCATCGAGAGCGCGAACATGGCACCGATGGTCATGCCGATGACCGCCATCGACTTGGTGCGGTGCTCCTCGCGCGTCAAGTCCGCGGCGAGCGCCACGACGGCGGCCGAGATGGCGCCCGCGCCCTGGATCACGCGCCCGAGGATGATGAACCAGATGTTGGGGGCGATCGCAGCGATGAAGCTGCCGGCGGCAAGCAGCAGCAATCCGCCGTAGATCACGCGCTTGCGCCCGATGCGGTCCGACAGCCAGCCGAAGGGGATCTGGAACACGGCCTGCGTCAGGCCGTAGGCGCCGATCGCGAGTCCCACCAGGGTGAGGTCCGATCCCCCAGGCAGGTGCTGCGCGTCGACCGCGAACACCGGCAGGATGATGAAAAGACCGAGCAGGCGCAGGCCGGAAAGCGAAGCCAGACTCATGCTGGCGCGCCACTCGAGACGATTCATGCGGCTGCTGGGCGACACCGGCGCGGGCTGGGCGAATGAGCCGAAGGGCTGCGTTGGGAAAGGAAATCGGAATTAGCTATATTATCAGGTTGCCCAGATCGCGAGTAGGTTGACCGGGACCACGAGTCACACATGGATTTGATCCGCATACGCGGCGCGCGCACGCACAATCTCAAGAACGTGAATCTCGATCTGCCGCGCCATCGGCTGATCGTGATCACGGGCCTTTCGGGGTCCGGCAAGTCATCGCTCGCATTCGACACGCTGTACGCCGAGGGGCAGCGGCGCTACGTCGAGAGCCTGTCCGCCTACGCCCGGCAGTTCCTGCAGCTCATGGAAAAGCCCGACGTGGACCTGATCGAAGGCCTGTCCCCGGCCATTTCCATCGAGCAGAAGGCGACCAGCCACAATCCGCGCTCCACGGTGGGGACGGTGACCGAGATCCACGACTACCTGCGGCTTTTGTTCGCGCGGGTCGGCGAGCCGCATTGCCCCACCCACGGCATTCCGCTCGCCGCGCAATCGGTGTCGCAGATGGTCGACCACGTGCTGGCCCTGCCTGCCGATACTCGCGTCATGATCCTGTCGCCGCTGGTGGTGGGGCGGAAGGGCGAACAGCAGGACCTGTTCGACGAGCTGCGCGCCCAGGGTTTCGTGCGGCTGCGCATCGATGGCGAGGTGCACGACATCGACACGCTGCCCAGGCTCGCGAAGAATCAGAAACACACCATCGAGGTGGTGGTGGACCGGCTCAAAGTGCACGCCGACGCCAAGCAGCGCCTCGCCGAGAGTTTCGAGACCGCGTTGCGCCACGCCGACGGCCGCACGCTGGCGGTGGAAATGGATTCCGGGCGCGGGCACCTGTTCTCGGCCCGCTTCGCCTGCCCGGTGTGCGGCTATTCGATACCGGAACTGGAACCGCGGCTCTTCTCCTTCAACAACCCGATGGGGGCGTGTCCGTCGTGCGACGGTCTCGGCACGCTCACGTTCTTCGACCCCAAGCGCATCGTGGCCTTCCCGCACCTGTCGCTCGGTTCGGGCGCGATCAAGGGCTGGGACCGCCGCAACCACTTCTACTTCCAGATGCTGCAGTCGCTCGCCGCGCACTACGGCTTCGACCTCGACGTCCCCTTCGAGCAGTTGCCGGCGGCGGCGCAGCAGGTCGTCCTGTACGGCTCGGGCAAGGAGAAAGTGAGCTTCGGCTATCTCACCGAGCGCGGCAAGACGCTCACCCGCGAGCATGTCTTCGAGGGCATCGTGCCGAATCTCGAGCGGCGCTACCGCGAGACCGAATCCGCCGCGCTGAAGGAAGAACTCGCGAAGTATCTGAACACGCGGCCCTGCCCAACGTGCGAAGGCACCCGTCTGCGGCAGGAGGCGCGACACGTGCGCATCGGCGGCAGCACGCTGTACGAGATCAGCGCACTCCCGCTCAAGGAGGCGCAGCGCTTCTTCGCCGAGCTTGCGCTCGACGGCCGCCGTCAGGCGATCGCCGAGAAGATCGTGCGCGAGGTCGCCAACCGGCTGCAGTTCCTGGTGAACGTGGGTCTGGACTACCTGTCGCTGGATCGTGCCGCAGACACGCTCTCGGGTGGAGAGGCCCAGCGCATCCGGCTGGCCAGCCAGATCGGCTCGGGGCTCACCGGTGTCATGTACGTGCTGGACGAGCCCTCGATCGGGCTGCATCAGCGCGACAACGGGCGCCTGCTGGGCACGCTCGGGCGGCTGCGCGACCTCGGCAACTCGGTGATCGTCGTCGAGCACGATCACGACGCCATCATGACCGCCGACTACGTGGTGGACATGGGTCCGGGTGCCGGCGAGCACGGCGGTCACGTCGTCGCCCAGGGCACGCCGCAGGAGGTGAGCGCGAACGCGCAGTCGCTGACGGGCCAGTATCTCTCGGGCAAGCGCAGCATCGCGGCGCCGAAGCGGCGCACTCCGGTCGATCGCAGCCGCATGCTGCGGCTCGAAGGCGCGAGCGGCAACAATCTCAAGCTCGTCGACCTCGAACTGCCGGTCGGGCTGCTCACCTGCGTGACCGGTGTTTCGGGCTCCGGCAAGTCGACCCTCATCAACGACACGCTGTACGCGGCCGTCGCCCATCACCTCTACGGCAGCGCCGTCGAGCCCGCCGCGCACCTGGCGCTCGAAGGGCTCGACTTCTTCGACAAGGTGGTGAGCGTCGACCAGAGCCCGATCGGCCGCACGCCGCGCTCCAACCCGGCGACCTACACGGGGCTCTTCACCCCGATCCGCGATCTTTTCGCCGGCGTGCCGCGCTCGCGCGAGCGCGGCTATGGTGCCGGACGCTTTTCCTTCAACGTCAAGGGCGGGCGCTGCGAGGCGTGCCAGGGCGACGGCATGATCAAGGTCGAGATGCACTTCCTGCCGGATCTCTACGTGCCGTGCGACGTGTGTCACGGCAGGCGCTACAACCGCGAGACGCTGGAGGTCCAGTACAAGGGCCGCAACATCCACGAGGTGCTCGACATGACCGTGGAGCAGGCGCGCGACTTCTTCGACGCGGTGCCGGTGGTGGAGCGCAAGCTCACCACGCTGCTGGAGGTCGGGCTCGGCTACATCAAGCTCGGTCAGTCGGCGACGACCCTGTCGGGCGGCGAGGCGCAGCGCGTGAAACTGTCGCTGGAACTGTCGAAGCGCGACACCGGGCGCACGCTCTACATCCTCGACGAGCCGACCACCGGCCTGCACTTCCACGACATCGACCTGCTGCTCAAGGTGCTGCACCGGCTGCGCGACCACGGCAACACCGTGGTGGTGATCGAGCACAATCTCGATGTCATCAAGACTGCGGACTGGGTGATCGACCTCGGACCCGAGGGCGGCGACGGCGGCGGCCGCATCATCGCGCAGGGGACGCCGGAGGAGGTTGCGCGCGACCCGGCGAGCCATACCGGCAGCTATCTGCGGCCCCTGCTCGGGCAGGCCGCGCCGGCGCGGAAGGCAAAGCGGGTCTAGAGCGCCGCGCGACTCGCCGCAGTGCTACACTGCGGCTCGGTCATCCACGGGAAGGCGAACTTGATCCGCACCTGCACCATTTGTGCATCCTTGGTCGTCATGCTCGGCGCATGCGCGTCGCAGCTTGTCGGGCAGCAGTGTTCGAATGCCGGCTATACGCCCGGCACGGCCGAGTACGCGCGTTGTTACGACAGCACGCTGGGAGAGCGCAGGCAGGACGCCGAGCGTGCGGCAGAACAGGACGCGCAGGAAGCGGCCAACCCGCTTCCGGGGACCGACTCCTCGGTGCCGCTGCCCTGAGGCCAGTCCGTTCAGATTTAGCGGCACGCAGGGGAGCGGGGATCGTCTGATCGTGTGCGGTCACGCGGTGTGTCGATTGACGCGCCCCCGACCACTCGCAATACTTGGGCGCGTGCAGGCCTGCGCCCCTTTCCCGAGATTCCCATGACCGCCCTCGACGCGGACGGCGCGCCCGACGAGGCGATACGCCGCCGGTCGCTGGCGAAGTACCGCAAGCGTGCCGCGGGATACGACCGTACCTGCGGGCCGACGTGGTCGATCCGCGAGCGCACGATCGCTGCGCTGGCGCTGCGGCCCGGGGAGCGCGTGCTCGATGTCGCCTGCGGGACTGGCTTGAGCCTCAGTCTGTTGCGAGATCGCGTGGGCGAGCAGGGGCACGTGTACGGCTTCGACCACAGTGCCGAGATGCTGGTGCAGGCACAGGCGCGCATCGCGCCCACGGGCTGGGAGAACGTCACCCTCTTCCACGTTCCCGCGCAGGCGCTGGTGCTGCCGAAGCCGGTCGATGCGCTGCTCTTCCACTATGCGCACGACATCCTGCGCGCGCCTGCGGCACTCGATCGCATCCTCGCGTGCGGCAAGCCCGGCGCCCGCGTGGCGATCGCCGGCGTCAAGTATTTTCCGCGGTGGCTGGCGCCGCTCAATGCCTGGGTGTACTTCAAGAACTACGCCTATAACGGTGCGCCGGGCGGGCTGCGCACGCCGTGGGACCGCATCGCGCCGCGTCTCGACGACTGGCGCATTACGCCGACGCAGTTCGGCATGGGGTACATCGCGACCGGACGGCTTGCCGACCGCGGG
>JAEUMW010000213.1 GCA_016791345.1 Betaproteobacteria bacterium
GCGCCGGCGGGAGGTCGGGCTCCTCATCGCGGAGACCATGCGCCGCTGGGATGCGCGCACGTTCACCGACAAGATCGAACAGGAAGTCGGCAACGACCTGCAGTACATCCGGCTCAACGGCACCATCATCGGTGGCCTGGCAGGTGTGGCGATCTACGCCGTCACGCTGCTCGTCTTCCCGGAGTGAACCCGCGGACTCTCGGGTTTCCCTCTTTCGCGCGAGCATCACGCAAGCTGCCTCGTGTCGGGCGAGGCGTGTTCGCCGTCAGCGCTACGCACCAAAACGGAACTTGCTTGCTTCCAGATACTCCTCGAGCAGTTCCATGGCTATCCATCGCCGCCTCAATTGCTCCGCAACGGCACCCGCGGTGTTCGAGCCTGCGAACGGATCCACCACAAGGTCGCCTTCGTCCGTCAGCAGCTTGACGAAGAACTCCGGGAGCGTCGCCGGGAAGCGCGCCGGGTGAATCTTGATACCCGACTCTTTGCAGCGTTTTGTATAGGGATCGTTGGCCGCGTTGTTGCCTGCGATGAGCATTTCATTCGCAAGCCGATCTTCCATCACGTTGGACGGGATCGACCCGCCCGATTCAATCTTATTGAATGACGAAGTGATGTTGTGGCCGGACGGCCGAACCGTTGTCTTCACGCCCTTCTTTGCTAGTCGGACCATATCCGCGCTGTATGGGCGCAGTACCTTCCGATTGTCGGCCTTTGGGTGAGGTGTCTTCGACAGCCACCAGACGTGCTCGACTGAGTCCTTGACCCGAACTCTTCGCACCGTGACCCACTCAGCAGGGACGGGCATCTTCGCAGGGTTGTACCAGTAGCACTCTTGGGCGAGGTAAAAGCCCAGCTCCTCGACCAGCGCGATCATCAGCCTGTAGTGGTACAGTGACCGCGTAGGCGAGCCCGGATTCCAGCTCCCGCCGATGTTCAGAACGAAGCTGCCGTCATCGGTCAGCACACGGTAAATCTCTCGCGCGAACGGCAGGAACCACTCGACGTAGTCAGCCTTGCTGACGTTGCCATACTCCTTCTTGAAGTGAAGCGCGTACGGCGGCGACGTGAACACAAGGTTCACGGACTTGTCGGGAAGTGCCTGGAGCGTGTCCCGCGAATCACCCAAATAAGCAGCGCCCGCGGTGGTGCGATAGAACGGCTTCACCTTCTTCAAAAGGCGGGTCGGGTGTTCCTCCGCGGGTGCGAAAAGCTCAGGTTGTGGCGCTTCGATATTCGTTATCGTCTTGGGCATAAGGAAGGCCATTGGTAACATCCCACTTGTTCGAGAGTGAAGTATACCAATAAATACATTGACAAAGCCAACCAATAAATCACCTGTGGCCATCGACCCTTCGGACTGGATCACTCAGGCCGAAGCCGCGCGCCTGCGAAACGTGACGCGGCAGGCCATCGCACGACTGGTCGGCAACGGTCGCCTGCGCACGCTCGACATCGGTGGGCGCTCCTTCGTCAGTCGTTCGGACGTGCTTGCGTTCGAGCCGAACCCGCCGGGACGGCCCAAGGGAACGACCCATGAGTGATGCCAACCTCGTCGCCATACGCGAGCTGCTTGCGCAGTGCTCGCCCGAGGAACAGGAAAGCTTGTTCAAGGAACTGCGCCAGCGTCACCTTATCCACGAGTTTGAGCGAGTCATCGGCGCTCCAGCGGAAATGATCCTTGAGGCCCTGCATCGTGCTCCCGAGCTGACCCGGCGAATGCTCCGAGGCGTGATCGCTGATGCCGCGTTTCGCACCTTCGTTGTGCCGGCGGTGGAGCCGTCGGGTTGGCTTGACGTTACGCCCAAAGGCAATTTTGCGTATGACTACAAACTGGACGATGGCCAAGGCTCGGTCACAGTCCAGGTGAAGTTGCAGCGAAGCAAACGCGGGGCACCCGTAGTGCAAGCCGGGCAGCGGTTCGGCTTCGAGGGCGACGTGTTCATGACCGAGACGCAGAAAACGCGGACCGGCGCGGACGGTGAAGAGAATACACGCCCGTACCGATATGGTGAGTTCGACGTGTTGGCCGTGTCGATGCAACCGTCCACGGGCAAGTGGGATCGTTACATGTACACGCTTGGGCGCTGGCTACTGCCCGGGAAGAAGGACGGTGAGATGGCGACCTTGCAACCTGTCACTATGACGCCGAGCGCGTTCTGGACCGATGATCTTGCGACGGCGGTTGCTTGGTTCCGAGCGGAGGACAGCGGCAAGCGGATGACGATTGCGACGAAGGTGAAGGCTACGCGAGCGCCTCGCAAGAAACGCGACAAAGGGAAGTAGCTGTGAGAAACGAGAGCCGCCACTTTTTTGGTTGCTTCTTCGTCTCGGTCGCGGCGCTGATTCCCCGGTGGTTCGACCATAGTTAGGCAGTTCGTTGGGTAGGATCGGAAATCCTCCAGCAGGTATATGGCGGGTCGAGGGTGGATTCCAGTAGTGCGAAAGAGCAGGGACCGTCTCAGCGCTCGCCGGCGTGACCGCGCTCGTGATGATGGATCGCTCCGATGCCTTCGTGGGCGAGGCCGTGGCTCGCGGCCGGATGGGCGAGGTGTCCGTAGCGCAGTTCGTGGTGGATGCGCGGGTCATGGTGGAGGTACTGCCGCGCGAGTGAACCCGCGACCATGCCGATGGCGGCGGCGATGAGCCCGGCAAGCTGCGCCGGGATGAACGGATCTTCGGGTCCGAAGGCGTGCACGGCGAGCCACACTGCAACGCCGCAGAGGATCGAGCACAGCGCGCCCTGGTTGGTGGAGCGCTTCCAGTAGATGCCGCAGACCAGGGGTACGAAGGCGGACACCAGCGTGATCTGGTAGGCGCTCTCCACCATGTGGAAGATGCTCGCCTTCGAGTTGATCGCGTAGAAGGTGACGAGCACGGTGAAGACGAGGGTGACGATGCGCATCGTGCGCAGCAGCTTGCGGTCGGTCATCTGCCCCATCATCGGCCGCAGGATGTTCTCGGTGAAGCTCACCGACGGTGCCAGCAACGTCGCCGAGGCGCAGCTCTTGATCGCCGAGAGCAGCGCGCCGAAGAACATCACCTGAGCGAAGAGCGGCGCCTTTTCGAGGATCAGGTTGGGCAGGATCAACTGCGAGTCGCTCTCCATGAGATCGCTCACCAGCTTCGGATCGATGAGAGTCGCGGAGTAGGCGAGGAACATCGGCACGAACGCGAACAGGAAGTAGAGGCAACCGCCGAGCACCGAACCCCACACCGCGATGCGCTCGGTGCGCGAGGACTGCACGCGCTGAAACACGTCCTGCTGCGGGATCGATCCGAACATCATCGTCACCCAGGCCGCGATGAAGCCGATGACCTCCCTCGCTTCCGGTGCCGGAAAGAACGCGAGCTTGCCGGTGTCCAGGGCATGGCCCGCGACCGCCCCCACGCCGCCTGCCATGCCGCTCACCTCGGCGCCGATGTAGAGCATGCCGAGGACGATGACGATCATCTGGATGAAATCGGTCACTGCCACTGCCCACATGCCGCCAAAGAAGGTGTAGACGAGGATCGTGATCGAGCCGATCCACATGCCGGTGAAGCGGCTGATCTCACCGGTGGAGACGACGTTGAAGACGAGCCCGAGCGCGGTGATCTGGGCGCCGACCCAGCCCAGGTAGGAGATGACGATGGCGACCGTGGTCAGCACTTCCACGCTGCGGCCGAAGCGGCGCTTGTAGAAATCGCCGATCGTGAGCAGATTCATGCGGTACAGCGGTGCGGCGAAGAAGAGCCCGACCAGGATCAGGCACATGGAGGAGCCGAAGGGATCGGCGACCACGCCGCGCAGCCCCTCCTCGAGGAATGTCGCCGGGATGCCGAGCACGGTCTCCGATCCGAACCAGGTCGCGAACACCGTGGCCGTCACCATGTAGAAGGGCAGGTGGCGCCCGGCGATGGCGAAATCCTTTGTGTTGTGGACGCGGGTTGCCGCCCAGAGACCGATGGCGACGGAGACGATCCAATAGATGATGACGAACCAGAGGAGCATGGCGGGAACTCCCGTCAGCAGGCGCAGACGGCCCGGATTGTAGCAAAGCCCGCCTCTGTGCTGCACCGCACGATGAGCGGGGCGGTCAGGCGGTTCAGGTGACGTACAGGAAGATCTGCCAGCCGAGCAGCGCGGCGAGAAGCATCCCCACAGCCAGGATCAGCCGGTTCTGGCGGCGCTGTTCGTCTGCCAGGCGGGCGAGTTCCTCGCGCAGTGCAGGGACGTGATCGGCGGTCAGGCGATCGTGCACGAGGCGGGGAATGCGCGGCAGCAGGGTGGCCCAGCGCGGCGCTTCGTCGCGCACGCCGCGCACCACTGCGCGCCAGCCCGTCTGCTCGCTCATCCAGCGTTCGAGAAAGGGCAGCGCGGTCTTCCAGAGGTCGAGATCGGGATCGAGCTGGCGCCCGAGCCCCTCGATGTTGAGCAGTGTCTTCTGCAGCAGGACGAGCTGCGGCTGGATCTCGATGTTGAAGCGCTGCGAGGTCTGAAACAGCCGCAGCAGCACCTTGCCGAAGGAAATCTCCTTCAGCGGTCGGTCGAAGATCGGCTCGCACACCGCGCGGATCGCGGACTCGAACTGGTCGATGGCGGTGCCCCTGGGGGCCCAGCCGGACTCGACGTGTGCCTCGGCGACGCGGCGATAGTCGCGCCGGAAGAAGGCGAGAAAATTCTGCGCGAGGTAATCCTTGTCGAAGTCGCTCAGCGTGCCGACGATGCCGAAGTCGAGCGCGATGTAGCGGCTGTCCTCGCCGACCAGGATGTTTCCCGGGTGCATGTCGGCGTGGAAGAACCCGTCGCGGAAAACCTGGGTGAAGAAGATCTCGACCCCGGTGCGCGCGATGTACTTGATGCTGGTGCCCTGGGCGCGGATCTCTTCGACGTGGCTGATGGGGATGCCGAACATGCGCTCCATCACCATCACCTCGGTCGCGCACCAGTCCCAGTACACCTCGGGCACTGCGAGAAGCGGCGAATCGAGGAAGTTGCGGCGCAGCTGGCTCGCGTTCGATGCCTCGCGCATGAGATCGAGCTCGTCGTGCAGGATGCGGTCGAACTGGCGCACGATCTCGCGCGGCTTCAACCGCTTGCCTTCCGCCCAGAGCGATTCGACCAGCCCCGCGGCCACGTCGAGCAGTGCGAGGTCCTTGACGATCACGCCCTCGATCGCCGGTCGCAGGATCTTGACCGCCACCTCGCGCCCATCTGGCAGCTTCGCGAAGTGGACCTGCGCGACGGAAGCGCTCGCCACCGGCTCGGTCTGGAACTCCGTGAACACCTGCGATACCGGCTTGCCGTAGACGCGCTCGATGGTCGCGATCGCTTGCGCGGACGGGAACGGCGGCACCCGGTCCTGCAGCTTGGCGAGTTCGTCGGCGATGTCCTGCGGCAGCAGATCGCGCCGGGTGGAGAGCACCTGCCCGAACTTGACGAAGATCGGACCGAGGTCCTCCAGTGCGCGGCGTAGCCGTACCCCGCGCGCATCCTTGAGCGTGCGCCAGAAAAGCAGGAAGCGGATCAGGCCGCGCAGCGCGCGGACCCGCTCGTGCCCGAGAAAGAGCTCGTCCAGACCGTAGCGGAAACTGACCCAGAGGATCTTGAGAAGGCGCAGAAGCCGCTGCATGCGGGCGTGGAAGGACGATCAAAGCCCGCGAGTATATAGGCTCGCCGCGTCGCGCGAACGCGCAAGCAAGGAAGTGCGCGGCTCAGCCCTCGGCGCGGCCCTGCGCCTCCAGGCGTTCCAGACGTTTTTCCAGACGCGCGAGGTCGTCGCGCAGCGCATCGACCTCGGCGTTGAACGCGTCGACCTCGGGGCGCGACGGCACGGCGCCGCCTTCGTCGCGCAGGTAGGTTGCGATCGAGCGCGACACGCTGTCGGCGACCCGCCCCGGCAGGTGCGCGAGATCGCGCCCCAGGCCCGCGATGCGGTGTGCCGCCACGTCGCCGACGACGCGGGACAGGTCTTCCTCGACGTCCCAGCGCAGATGGGTGAAGAGATAGCTGATGACTTCGGCGAAATTGCCGTCTCCGGTGACCTGCGTCTTCGACGACGCCGACTGCGGATCGCGCAGCACGTCGACGAGGGAAGCGGCAGCGACCGTCACCGTGACGTCCGGCTCGGCGCTCTCGGACGCCGCCACTTCGCCCGTCGCAGTGACGGTGAGCGTGACCAAGGTCGGCGGCACCGCGAGCCGGGCAACGCGCCCCTTGTAGGGCAGCAGGCGTTCGCGCGCCCAGCCCTCGCGCCGGAGGAGGTGATTGATGGCGCGCGCAGCGACGGTCGACAGCACGTCAGGCGACCTGCTGGATGCCCGCAAGCAGCCAGGACGACTTGCGGTCGGTCGGATTCTTGACGACGTGCCAGATCTCCTCGAAGTGCTCTGGCAGACCGTCCTCGGACTCGCGCACGAAGCCGCTGAAGAGCACGCTGGCAACGGCGAGGTCGCCGTCGGTGGCGACCTCCAGCAGTTCCGCGTCCAGGGTCGTCACCGCGACCTTCTGCGTGGCACCGCCGCGTGCCCGGACCTGCGATTCGAGTTCGGCGTAGAGTTCCGGCGTCGTGTAGTCGCGAATCGCCTCGAGGTTGCCGGTGTCGTTCGC
>JAEUMW010000214.1 GCA_016791345.1 Betaproteobacteria bacterium
GCCGATGTTCTGCGCTATCTGAAACAAGCGCCCGAGCTCGATGTCATCGACGAGGAACTGTTCGCACTTTTTTCGAACTGGTTCGACGTCGGCAATCTCGAGTTGCGCCGCATCTCGTGGCAGTCGCCCGCCGCGCTGCTGGAAAAGTTGATCGCGTACGAGGCGGTGCACGAGATCCGCTCGTGGAGCGACCTGCGCAACCGCATGGATGCCGACCGCCGCTGCTATGCGTTCTTCCATCCGCGCATGCCGGAGGAGCCGCTCATCTTCGTCGAGATCGCGCTGGTGACCGAGATGGCGTCGAACGTGCACGCGCTGCTCGACGAGGCGGCCCCGCGCATGGATCCGCACAGCGCACAGGCGGCGATCTTCTATTCGATCTCCAGCACGCAGGCGGGGCTGCGCGGGGTGTCGTTCGGCGACTTCCTGATCAAGCGCGTCGTCGAGCAGCTCACCGCCGAATTTCCGCGGCTCAGGATCTTCGCCACGCTGTCTCCGGTCCCGGGCTTTCGCAAATGGCTGGAGGCGCGGCTCAAGGCGAAGGACGGGAGCCTCTTCGGACCGGAAGAGGCGACCTTGCTCGCGAGCATCGCCGGCGTCCTCGACCCCTTCGACGCGGTCGTCACGCTGCTGGAGCGCGACCTCGCCAAGGACGAGCACAGCGCCACCGCGCTGGCACCGCTGCTCACGCATCTCGTCGCGCGCTATCTGGTCGAGGAGAAGGAGGCCGAGCGCCCGCTCGATCCCGTGGCACGCTTTCATCTCGGCAACGGCGCCCGTCTGGAGCGCGTCAACTGGCTGGCCGACGTTTCGCCGCGCGGCATGCGGCAATCCGTCGGCATGATGGTGAACTACCTGTATCGCCTGGGGGACATCGAGGCCAACCACGAGGCGTATGCGCGCAAGGGACGCGTGACGATCAGCGACACCGTCAAGCGCAGCCTGCGCAAGCCCGCCTGAGCCCTCGGGGTGTCAACGCAGCCCGAGCTTCCTGCTCACGTCTTCCTTGAAGCGGATGGCGTGCTCCGGATTCGGAATCTCGCAGGCGAGCGCATCGATCGTCGTCTCCAGATCGCGCGGCTGCTCGAAATGCTCGGCGCAGACGATCGTCACCATCGGACCGATGTAGTCGGCCAGTGCACGCTCGATAACCGTCTTGGCTTCGCTTGAGATCGCCGTTGTAGCGGAGGCGACTGGCGCCGCCCGGGCAGTGCTCGCGCTCTTCGCGAGTTGTTCGAGGATCACGGTCGTGGGTGGCAGCGTCTGCCGCGACGGTGCCGCGACCACACCCTCAGCGAAACGGAAACGACAGCTTTCGATCGCCTGCATGAGCGGCAGCGCGTTCGCGCCGAGCCTTGACTTGAAGACCACAAAGGTGATCTCGCCCTCGACCAGATTGATCTGCGCGGCGTGGTTGGTGTCGGTGGCGACGTAGACGATTCCGGTGCGTCGCTCACGCGACCACTCGCCGAGCGCGGCGACCAGATCGGCGGACGGAACGTAGGCCTGGCTCACAATGGCTCCCCCTTCGTGACGCTGCAACCGGCCGCGGTCAGGCGCGCTTGCGCAGCCTGCCCATGGCCATCTGGATGCTGACGCTCATCCGCTCGATGGCGCGCGCGAGCGCACCGATCTCGTCGCCGCGCCCGGTTTCCACGATCTTGCCGCCGCTCTCGCCACGGCTGAGACTGTCGGCGACCGTCGTCAGCCGGCGGATCGGATCGGCCAGTCGGCGGCCGAGCCAGTAGGCGACGACCAGCACGAAGGCGACGGTCACCACCATGAGCACGAGCGAATCGCGCTCGACCTGACGCAGTGGAGCAAACGCCTCGTCGTAGTCCTGCTGCACGATGAGGCTCCAGCCGTCCCCGAGCTGGCGCCGGTATGCCACGATCCTCTTGCCATCCTGCGTGAACACCGTCGGCTCCCGGGTCGCATCGACCGCCTGCAGCACCGGGTGGTTGCCGAGATCTTCGAGCGCGCCCGAGAGCTTCTCCCGCCTGCCGTGGGCAATGACCTTGTTGCGCTCGTCGAGCAGGATGGCATAACCGGTGTCGCCGATGCGGGTGTCGGTGACGGTCTGCGACAGGTCCGCCAGGTCCATCGCCATGGCGATCACGCCCAGCCGGTCGCCGCTCACGCCCTTGATCGGTCCCGCGAGAATCAGTGCGGGCTTGCCGCTCGTCTTGCCGATCACCAGTTCCCGGCCGGTCTCATCGCCCGCCATCACCTGCTTGAAATACGCGCGATCGCCGTATTGCACGGCGGGCTTGCCGTCGCTGCGACCGACGTTCTGACCGTCCGGGCGAATGGTGAACACGAGGTACGCCCACGGGTAATGCGTGGCGATGCTCTTGAGGAACGGGTTCTGGTGTTCGGCGACCATCGAGGTGACGGGTTCGACCACGGCGGCCTGCCTGAGCAGACGCAGGTTCATGTCCTCCCAGTCGCCGACCTTCACCGACAGGGCATCGGCGGTCTTCACGAACCCGGCGGCGATGTTGGCGCTCCAGTCCGCCCTGGCTTTGATGCTGCCGATATACCAAAGGCCTGCCAGCGGCACCATCGCCACCACGACCATGGTCATCAGGATCTTGTGAAATATGCTGAACGCAAACGTCTGCCGACCTTCCCGCATGATGTCTTCTCCCTGGATGCCGGCGCGCCCGGCGCGAGCACACTGATGTCATGCCCGGCCGCCGTTTGCCGGCCGCGAAGGAAGCGTCAGCAAGTATCTAGCCAGCGTCCCCGAGGGCATCTCATTCATGTCGCATGGTCGACCGGCGAACGACCACGAGCGCGGCGACCGCGCAGAAGAAGCCCAGGCTCCCGAACGCGAGTCCCCATGCGAACGGAGCGTTCTTGCCACCGGCCGCGTCCAGCACCGCGCCGAAGGCGAGCGGACTCACGAAGCCTGCTCCGAAACCGAGGAACGAGTAGAACGCCATCGCCGCGCCGCGCCGCGCGACCGGCGTGATCTCGACCAGTCCCGCGGTGAGTGCGGCCGAATCCGCCATCACCGCCGTGTTGTAGAGGACGAGCAGCAGCGGCGCGAGCCACCACGCGAGGCTGCCGGCGAAACCGGTGAGCCACGCCAGCATGGCCGAGGCGAGCATGGCCGAGAAGATGAGTCGCCGGCGCCCGATGCGCACCGCGATCTCGTTGCCGAATATGCTTGCGGGCTGCCCGATCAGGTTGACGATCGCGGCCACCGTGGCGGGTGCCAGCGCACCGACCGATGCGGGGTCGCGTGCATAGCAGAAGGCCACGAAAGCCACCATCCACGAGCGCAATCCGAAAAGCTCCCAGCAATGCGCCGCGTAGCCGAGCACGTAGCCCTGCACGGTGCGGTCGGCGAGCAGTTTTCCCGTGCCCGCGGCGGCACCCGCGCTCGGTGCATGCCCAGACCGCGGCATCGCGCGCAGCGCACCGATCACCATGCAGCCGGCCACGAGCGGCCCGACACCGGCGAGCGCGAAGGTTAGCTGCCAGCCGAGCGCTGCCGCCGACCAGCCCGCGAAGAGCAGCGAAGCGCTCGTGCCGATGCCGAACGTCGAGGTGTAGAAAGCCACGAAACGACTCTGGCGGACGCCGCCGACGCGATCCGCCAACAGGCGCAGACCCGGCATGTACGTTCCCGCGAGCCCGGCACCGCTCACCGCCTGCAGCACGCCGGCGGTCAACGGCCCGCGGGCGAACACGGCGAAGCCGACGAGCCCCGCCGCCGCCAGCAGGCAGGACGCGAAGTAGATGCGCCGCGCGTCGAACCGGTCGGTCAGGCTCGACAAGAGCGGCACCGCCAGCATGTAGCCGCCGAAATAGGCGCCGGCGATCCAGCCCGCCTCCTTGCCGCTCAACGCCCAGACGTCGCGCATGAGCGGCAGCAGGGCGGGAAAGGTGGCGAAGCCGAGCATGCTCAGCACCTCGGCGGCGCAGAGCAGCGCGACGACACGCCCCGGAGAGGTGCCAGGCATGGAGAGCTTCGACGGTGGACAATCCAACCCCGGAGCATACGATGGCGCGAGCCGCAAAGAGCAAGGGAATGTCACGCGTTCTCGCAGGGGTGACCCACGAGTCTCTTGCCGTGGGCACGCTCACGCAATCGCGCGCGCTCGTCGTCACCGACAGCTTCGGCGTGCAGACGCCGATCCGGCCGGTGAACGATCCGCAGCAAGCGGCGACCGGCTGGTCGATGTTCGAACTCGCGCACGTGCAGCGCGACGCCGACTCGCCGCGGCTCGCCATCTTCGACGAGGAGATTTTGCGCGAGGGCATCCGCGTCACGCGTCACGTCGAGCGCGCTGCGCTTCGACGACACCGGCGTGTGATGGCGCCGGCCATACCGGCAAAATTTGCACGTCCCGTCGGCAAACCTTGCTTGCCCGAACTTCGGGCCCTGATTGCAGCCGCCTGATTACGCGAACTTTATCTCGCGGAACGTCGATTGCACCGGCGGGGACTCGTTCAACACGCATCGACGAGGACACGCCCATGGCTGCCCGCACAGAATCCGCCGCGCGCCTGCCACTGCGCAGCGCGCCGTCCGTCGCGCCCGACGCGATCACCCTGCTCAAGCAGGATCACCAGCGCATCGACGCGCTGTTCCGCCATTTCGAGCAACTCGAGCGCGATGGCGTCGAGAAAGCCGCGGTCGTGCAGATGATCTGCACCGAGCTTCGCCTCCACACCCAGGTCGAGGAAGAGATCTTCTATCCGGCGGTGCGCGCGGCCACCGGCGAAGCCGCGCTCACCGACGAGGCCGACGTCGAGCATGCGCTCGCCCGCGCGCTGGTCGAGGAACTGGAGTCCATGAAGCCGGGCGACGATCATTACAACGCCATGGTTGCGGTGCTCGCGACGTACGAGCGGCAGCACATGGAAAAGGAGCACCAGGAGATGTTTCCGCGTGCGTGCGCCACCCGCCTCGATCTCGAGCGGCTGGGCGCGGCGATCGCCGTGCGCAAGCGCGAACTGCTGGGGCAGTCCGAGAACGCGACGGAGCCGGCGCCGCGCGCGATCGGTGCGCGCTTGCTGTCGTAAGCGGCACCGGGCCGTCACGACGGGAAGGCCCAAGCGGCAAGGATTACGCAGCCACCTGCACGACTTGCCGTCAGTGCCTCTCGCCGGCCGATGACAACGCGCTGATTCCACTCGATCTTCCAAAGGGAACACCGATTGCACGGCCACCGTTTCCCGACCCACGATCGACATAGGAGAGATGTATGGCCACCAGCACCACAACCCGCAAGCCGCCGCAGCGACGCAAGCCTGCTGCACCTGACGCGATCGCCATCCTCAAGGACGATCACAAGAAGGTGGACGAGATGTTCAAGCGCTTCGACAAGCTGAAGGAAGACGGCGACGAGAAGCTCGCGCTCGTGCAGAAGATCTGTCAGGAGCTGACGATCCACACCAAGGTGGAAGAGGAGATCTTCTACCCTGCGCTGCGCGATGCGATCGTCGACGCCGACATGATGGACGAGGCCGACGTCGAGCACGCTTCGGCGAAGGCGCTGATCGCGGAGCTGACTCAAATGAAGCCCGGCGGCGATCATTACGACGCAAAGGTCACGGTGCTGGGGGAATACATCCGGCATCACGTCAAGGAGGAGCAACAGGAGATGTTCCCCAAGGCGCGCTCGGCGAAGGTCGATCTGAAAGCTCTCGGCAAGGCCATCGCGGAACGCAAGCAGGAGCTTTCCGGCAGTGGCGGGACAGCGGGTGAAGGCGCTCGCCGCGCCGCCGCGTCGGCAGCCGCGTAACAGCACCTCGGCGCATCACATCGCGGGCAGCGCCTCGCTCGGGGCGCTGCCTTTTTCGTGTCCGCGAGCATCGGCGACGGGGGGCGCGGTACCATGACGACAGACCGAGCCAAGAGGAATCCCATGGTGGCACTGCACGCGCTCACCCGTCTTCCGCGCGCGATCTCGCTGATGCTCTTCGGAGCGGCCGGGATTCTGCTCGCGAACGCATACATCTCCTTTCAGAACACGCATATGCTCCAGGACGTGAACGCCTGGATCGTCCACTCTGCCAACGTGCTCGAGAAAAGCGCGCGGGTCAACGCACAGCTACAGCGCGCCGTTGGCGTGGAGCGCGGGTTCCTGCTGACGGGACAGGAGAGCTTTCTCGAACCGTATGCGTCTGCCGCCGCGGAGGTTCTGGAACGTTTGTCGGAGCTGCAGTCGCTCACCATCGACAACGAGCTCCAGCAGGGACGCGTGAACCGGCTCGTGGCGCTGGTCAAGGAGCGGCTAGCCGAGCTCGACGGAACGATCGCCGTGTACCGCGAGCGCGGACCGCAGGCTGCCCTCGCACAGGTCGCCAGGAACGAGTCGCGCGCGCTATCGAACGAGGTCCAAAGCATCCTCGCCGAGCTGCGCACCGAGGAGGAGCTCCTGCGGGAAAACCGCGAACAGGAGCTCATGCGCAGCACGCGTTTCGCCGCCTTCTCCGGGCTGGTGGCAGTCGCCGTCGGCTTGAGCCAGCTGCTGCTCTCCTGGTACGTGATCGCCCTCTATCTCGAGCGCCGGCGCGCGAGCGAGCGCGAGCTCAAGCGCGTCAATACCGACCTCGAGCGGATCGTGCAGATGCGCACCGACACGCTTTCGCGCCTGTCCCGGCATCTCATGACCGTGCGCGAGGAGGAGAAGGCGAAGATCGCGCGCGAACTGCACGACGAGCTCGGCAGCAATCTGACCGCCGCGCGCATGGATCTGGCCTGGGTAACCCAGCGCGTCGCAGACCATCCAACCGTCGCGCAGCGCGTGGCACGGGCGTCGGACGCGGTGCGGGCGACGGTCGATCTCGGGCGGCGCATCATCCACGATCTGCGTCCGCCGCTGCTCGACAATCTCGGCTTATCCGCGGCGATCGAGGCGCATGTCGCAGAGTTCGGCCAACGCTCCGGGCTGCAGGTCGAGATCGATGTCGACGAGGAACTGCCCGAGCTCGCCGAAGGCTGCCCGATAGCCCTCTTCCGCATCATGCAGGAGGCGCTCACCAACGTGCTGCGCTATGCCAAGGCCGGTCGCGTGCGCGTCTCGCTGCGGCGCGACGGCCACAATGTCGTGCTGGAGATCACCGACGACGGGATCGGTATTGCCGACGATATCCTCGACAAACCGATGGCGCACGGCATGCTGGGCATGCGGGAACGCGCCGCGCAGATCGGCGGCACATTCCATGTCGCCCGTGGCGCGGCGAGCAAGGGAACGCTGGTGCGGGTGACATTGCCGTGCGTGGCGCACAAGGCGGCACCGCAGGACGGGTGCGGCGCCGCCGATTCCGTGCAGGACTAGCGAAAGCTCGTCAGCTTGCCGAGCAGGAAGCCCACTGCCACCAGCACGCCCATCGAAGCGAAGGGGTGCTCGCGCACGTAGGCGCTGCAATCGTCCACCAGCCGCGCCTGCGCGTCGCGGATCTGGCCACCTTTTTCCTCCAGCGTTTCAGCGGCCTGGGTCGCCGCCCCGGCGATCCTGTCGACGGCACCATGGGCGCTGGACGCGACCCGGCCGATAGCCGGCCGCGCTGCCTCGTATGCCTTGTCGATCGCGTCGTGGGTCTGCGCGGCTGCCTGGTCGACATAGGGTCGCGTACCGGCTGCCTTCGAGAAGACGTTTTCGCTCGTTTCCATGATCGTGGTCCTCGCTTGAAGAATGGGAAGTGACTGTCGTCCTGGGTGGCAGTCCGGCAGAAAGAGAATCCTCTGCCATCTTGTCATCGTGCTGGTTCGCAGCCGACGTGCCAAAGATCTTTTGCCGTCGGCACGGCACCTTGGCCGGAGGGTCCAACCGTTTGCGCGTAAGAACGGGACGTGTCGGCAGTAAAAGTTGCCGGCGCTGCACACGTCTCTTCAGCGGCTCCTGCCGGGCGCGGAGTAGGACGAACACCGACGGCGTGGCGGATCGTCCTACACCACGACGCGCGCCTGGCCGATACCGCGAAATCGGCGCGGCTCCTACGATGCAATCCAGAAAGGCCTGAACTGCGGGCCCACCCGATTCCATCGAACCTGCCGCTGACCGCGGCCGGGTTCCTTCAGGAGGCGATATCAATGACGACGCTCGATTGCGCGGTGAGCCAGTTGCCGATGAATGCCTTTGCCCTCGCGCGGGAGTTCGCGGTGAGGCACGACGCTCCGCGGGCGCGCCCGGCGCCGGCCGGCGCCTCGGGTGCGCTGGCGCAACTGCACGGAAACTCTGCGCCGATGAAGGCGCTGCACGACGTGATCGAGCGGGTCGCGCCGACATCGGCCAGCGTCCTCCTCGTGGGCGAGAGCGGCACCGGCAAGGAAGTGATCGCCAACGCCATTCACGCAGCGAGCCAGCGCGCGCGGCGACCCTTCGTTGCCATCAACTGCGGCGCGCTGCCCGCGAACCTCGTCGAAGCGGAACTCTTCGGCTACGAAAAAGGCGCGTTCACCGGCGCGGTCCGCGCCCACCAGGGGTGCTTCGAGCGCGCCTCGGGCGGAACGCTGTTTCTCGACGAGATCACGGAAATGCCGGCCGAGCTGCAGGTGACACTGCTGCGTGCGCTCGAAACCGGGCGTTTCTGCCGGGTCGGCGGCGCCCAGGAAATCAGCGTCGACGTGCGCGTGATCGCAGCCACCAATCGCGATCCGGCCGCGGCAGTCGCGGAAGGCGGACTGCGCGAGGACCTGCTTTATCGCCTCGCCGTGTTCCCGATCGAAGTGCCCGCGCTGCGCGAGCGGGGCGACGACATCGAGCTTCTGGCCCAGCACTTCCTCGACGAGCTCAACGCCGGCGCCGACACCGGCAAGCGCTTCTCGCACGCGGCCCGTACGTATCTGCGGAAGCATTCCTGGCCGGGCAACGTGCGCGAGCTCAGGAACGCCGTGCAGCGCGCGTTCATCCTGGCCGACGCGACGCTCGATTTCGGCAGCGCGGTGGCGACGCAGCCGGCCTTCGCACGGCGCGGCAACGCCCTGCAGTTTCGCATCGGCACGCCGCTCGAGGACATCGAGCGCGAGGTGATCTTCGCCACGCTCGCCCATTGCCAGGGCCGCCGGAAAGAAACAGCGGAGCTCCTCGGGGTCAGCGTCAAGACACTCTACAACCGGCTGAGCGAGTACGGGGCGCAGCGCCCACCGGCACCGACCCCGCCGATGCTCATCGCCGTGGCGTGAGGGAGCGCCGTTTACGTGCGCAGCACATCCGGATAATGTGATGAATGGCTCATCGCACCAGCGCAAGCATGATCCGCATCCTGATCGCCGACGACCACGCCATTGTCCGGGCCGGACTGCAAACCCTGCTCTCCGGCCTGCCCGACATGGAAGTGGGCGGCGAGGCCGGCTCCGGCGACGAGGCGGTGAAAATGGTCAGAGGGGGCGAATGGGATGTCGTGCTGCTCGACATTTCCATGCCCGAGAAGAGCGGCGTGGATACCCTGACCGAAATCAAGCGGCACCGGCCCGACCTGCCGGTCGTGATGCTCTCGATGCATCCCGAGAGCCAGTATGCGGTGAGCCTGCTGCGCGCCGGCGCGAGCGGCTACGTGTCGAAGGACGGCGCACCGGAGGAACTGGTGCACGCCATCCGTACCGTTGCCGCGGGACGCCGCTACGTGAGCGCCACGCTGGGGGAACTGCTCGCTGCGGACCTCGACCACAGCGGCGAGCGGCCGTTGCACGGCAGCCTGTCGGAGCGGGAATTCCAGATCTTCTGCAAGCTTGCCGCCGGGCAGCCGGTATCGCGCATCGCCGAGGAACTGTTCCTGAGCGTGAAGACCGTCAGCACGTATCGCACGCGCGTGCTGGAAAAAATGGGCATGAAGACCAACGCCGACCTCACTTATTACGCGATCAAGAATGGTTTGATCGAATAACACGTCGTGAGCACGAGGGCCTCCGTGAAGGTCTATCTGGTTGAAGATTCGCCCGTTCTGCGAGACCGGGTGATGGAAAGTCTGGCCGAGGACGAGCGGGTTTCGGTGGTTGGATACGCCGACACCGAAGAGGCAGCGCTCGCCGGCATCGCCGGCAGCGCACCGGACGCCGTCATTCTCGACATCCAGCTGCGGCGCGGCAGCGGGCTCAACGTGTTGCGGCGGCTGCCCTCGCTCTTGCTGCCTTCGCGCCCGCTCGTGATCGTGCTCACCAACTACCCTGAGTCGGAATACCGGCGTCGCGCGACCCAGGCGGGTTGCGATTTCTTCTTCGACAAGGCATCCGAGTTCGATCGCGTGCGCGAAGTGCTCGCCGATCTGGCGAGCGAAGGCGCGTCCGCCGCCAGTTAGGGTCGGCAAGTCCTGCACGGGCGAGCAGCGTTTTCTACCGGACACCCGTTTCGTCGCCCTCCCATCGAGACCGTGCCGGTCACCCGGGAAACGCCGCCGTATCTGAGTTCGGCCGCTGCCGGGCCGGGTCGATACCCGATCGGCACGTCGATTGCCGTTCGACATCGGAAGCTCGTCGACCGCGGTTCCCACGACGCGGCCGTGACGATCGCTCCAACTGCGGCAACCGAACGGAGATCGACATGCTGAACTACGCCATCCTCTTTCTCATCATCGCCATCGTTGCCGCCGTGTTCGGGTTCGGAGGCATCGCTGCCGGTGCCGTCGAAATCGCAAAGATCCTGTTCTTCGTCTTTCTCGCCCTCTTTCTGATATCGCTGGTGGTGGGCTTCCTGAAACGCTGAGCTTGCCCGGCGCACCGGACCGGGTGCAGCCGGCGACAGCAACGCGGCCCGGATCGATCCGGGTTGTGGGTAATATGCACGGACCCACCTCGCCGCCGCCTCCCGCGCGCCATGCTGCTTACCGTCGTGCTGACTGCCGTCGCGACCCTGCTCGTCGTCCTGGTCGCGCTCAATTTCATCACGCACGAAAAGAAGATCGAGAAGCGCATCGCGCGGCTCTATGCCAGCGACGACCCGCAGTTTCCCCGAACCATGGGCGTGATGCTCGGGCCCGCCATCGTCGATGGCAACCGCGTGCAGACGCTGAACAACGGCGACGATATCTTTCCGGCGATGCTGGCGGCGATCCGTGGCGCACAGCGTACCGTAACCTTCGAGACCTTCATCTACTGGTCGGGCAGCATCGGACGCGAGTTCGCCGAGGCGCTGTCCGAACGCGCCCGCGCCGGCGTGAAGGTGCACGTCCTGCTCGACTGGGTCGGCAGCCTGAAGATGGACGCGCGGCTGCTCGACGAGATGACGCAGGCCGGCGTCGACATCGCCCGCTATCACCCGCTGCGCTGGTACACCCTCGCGCGCATGAACAACCGCACGCACCGCAAGCTCCTGGTGGCGGACGGCAGGATCGGCTTCACCGGCGGCGTCGGCATCGCGGACGAGTGGCGCGGCCACGCGCAGGATCCCGAACACTGGCGCGACGTGCACTATCGCGTCGAAGGCCCGGTGGTCGCGCAGTTGCAAGCCGTGTTTCTCGACAACTGGATGAAAGTGAGCGGTGTCGTCCTGCACGGAGACGGGTACTTTCCCGCACTGGAACTGGCGGGGGAATCGCCGGCCCAGATGTTCTCCAGCTCGCAGTCCGGCGGTGCGGAGAGCATGCGCCTCATGTATCTGCTGTCGATCACGGCGGCGCGGCGCTCGATCCGGCTCTCGGCGTCCTACTTCGTGCCGGACGCATTGACCCTGCAGACGCTGGTGCAGGCCTGCGAGCGTGGCGTCTGCATTCAGGTGATCGTTCCCGGCGAGCACATGGATGCGCAGACCGTGCGCCGCGCTTCACGTGCCCGATGGGGGCCGCTGCTGGAGGCCGGCGTGGAGATCTACGAATACCTGCCGACCATGTTCCATTGCAAGGTGATGGTGGTCGACGAGGTGCTGGTATCGGTCGGCTCGACCAATTTCGACACGCGCTCCTTCAGTCTCAACGACGAGGCGAATCTGAACGTCTACGACGCCGACTTCGCGCGCGAGCAGATCGAGGTCTTCGAGCGCGACCGTGCGCGTGCCCGTCGCGTCACGCTCGAAGCCTGGCGCCACCGGCCGTGGCAGGAAAAGCTGTGGGAGCACACGGCCGCACTCCTGAGTTCGCAGCTGTAACAGCTATTCCTCAGGCGGCCGCCACGATCGGCTGCCCCTCGAGCGGCGTGCCGGCGGGTCCGATGAGCGGACTCATGTAGGTCATGCGCACGGAGCCGAAGATGGTGGCGAACGCCACGTCGGCGGCGTCCCGACCGGTGCCGATGCGCACCTGCTCCGAGCGCTTGGCGAGCCCGGTGGGATCGAAGAGGTACCACCCGCCCGACAGGTAGGCCTCGAACACCGCGTGGAAATCGGGCGGCGGATCGGAAAACATGGCATAGCCGGTCACGAAGCGCGCCGGGATGTTGAGCGCGCGGCAGAACGCGATCCCGAGGTGTGCGAAATCCCGGCACACGCCCGCGCGCCCGGTGACGGTGTCGAAGGCGGAATGCGTTCCCTGCGTCGTCCCGATCTCGTACTTGATGTGGTCGCGGATCCACTGGCAGATGGCCTCGACGCGCTGGGCGCCGGGCGCTAGCGTGCCGAAGTCCTGGGTTGCCATGCGCATGAGCGCGTCCGACTCGCAGTAGCGGCTCGGCAGGATGAAGCGCAGCACCTCCAGCGGCAGTTCGCCAACCGGCACCTCGAACGCGTCGGGCACGCCCTCGGACGCACCCTCGACCTCGACGGTCGCGCGGTAGTCGAGGCGGACGGTGCCCGCATCGGCATTGAACCGAACGAAACGGTTCTGCAGGATCGGATCCGTGTAGCGGTCCAGCGTGAGCGCCGGCTCGGTCACGAGCGATTCGTGCACGATGCGCTGGCCGGGAACCGCAGCGACCTCTAGGTTGAGCAGAAAGGTGCTCGGACCACCGACTTCGTAGCCCAGCTCGCAATGGATGTCGAAGGTGTTCAAGATCGCTCTCTCCTTTGGCAGCCTGGTGCGGCACGACGCCCACCCCTGTGTCACCGCAGGTTTGCAGATTCGGTGCCATTGGCGCAACCGCGCAGGTAATGGGGTTTTCCGTCTTTCCAGCGCGATCGCGTCGGCAACGCTTACCTTCCGGCATCCCATTCTTACCCCCGCGCCTTATCAATTGCGCGCGTAACCCGCCGTTTTCACGAGCGAAATGAGCGTGGCACGCGGACTGCGACCACTGGAGGACGGGACGGCGCTCACGCCGACCCCTAACCCGACACATAGGAGACGAGTCATGAACTGGGATCGCATCGAAGGCAACTGGAAGCAGTTCAGGGGCAAGGTGAAGGAGCAGTGGGGTCAGCTCACCGACGACCAGATCGACGTCATCAACGGCCGCCGCGACCAACTGTCCGGCAAGATCCAGGAAGCCTACGGCGTTTCGAAGGAAGAGGCGGAGCGTCAGCTCGACGATTGGGAATCGCGCCTCAACTAGCGGACGGGTACGGCGCGCGGTGCGGCGCGCCTTTCCCATAACTCCGATCGCAAAAGGAGAACTTCATGAAAGGGCTGACACACGCTCTCGTCGCGGGAGCACTCGGTTTCGGGCTCGTCGCCGGCGCGCATGCCGACGCCGTGACCAACGCCGACAAGAAGCAGGCGGATGCCAATTACGAGGCGGCCGTGGAGAAGGCCAAGGCCGACTACACCGTGGCCAGAAAGCACTGTGACACGCTGAAAGGCAACGACAAGGATGTCTGCGTGAAGGAGGCCAAGGCCGGCGAGCAGCGTGCACGTTCGGACGCCAAGGCGCACAAGGAAGCGGCGGAGGCGAATGCCGAAGCCCGTGAGCACAAGCGCGACGCAGACTACGACGTCGCCAAGGAGAAGTGCGATGCGCTCTCCGGTCCCGCCAAGGACGCCTGCCTCGCCGATGCGAAGGCACGCCTGAAGGGCCGCAGCTGAGCGAGACCGTGCCCGTCTCCACGAGGGAGGCAGGGCGCGACATTGCGAAACAGGAGACTTGACATGATCCATCGACTCATCGCGATAGCACTCGCCGCCATCGTTCTGGCCGGCTGCAACACGATGGAAGGTGCCGGCCGCGACATCGAACGCGGCGGCGAAAAGATTCAGGACGCTGCGAAGGCGAAGAAGTAGCGCAAACTGCGCGGACTGCAAACTCGAACAAACCGACGAGAAAGGACAGCAACGATGACTCAGAATGTTGCCTTGGTGGCCCTTGTGGGCTTGGCAGTGGGCGTGGGGTTTCTCTTGCGGCAGACGCGCCGGGAGCGCATGAAGCAGCCCGACCCCATTCAGACGTGGGAAGCGGAAGGCGGCGCCGTGCCTGTGGCACCAAACCGCACCGCCGCTCAGGTCGAGCCATCCGCTGC
>JAEUMW010000215.1 GCA_016791345.1 Betaproteobacteria bacterium
CAGCGACTCTCTCTGGATGAGGGCCTGAGTCATTCCCATGTCGCGGACCAGGGTGGCCAGGTTGGTCACCACCATCGCCATGGCGACGAGACCGTAATCGGCCGGAGTCAGCAGTCGGGAGAGCCATGCCAGGCTCAGCAGTTGAACACCGATGGAGACGACGCGGGAAACCGCGATCCAGCGTGCGTTGGAAACGGCGCGGCCACGCAGCGCTCGTGCGCTGTCGTGGCGGGCGCGGGCGTCGGCGTCGTGCTCGCACACGGTTGTGGTATTCGATTCCACGGATTTCTTAGAGCCTGATAGCGACCGCCAAAGAGGCTGGCGAGGCCCGCAGTGCAAGGCGTTGCGGGCAAATCGGGAGTTCTGGCTGTCGTCTCCCAACGACAGGGGAGAATGATAGAAGAACTTGCAACGAAGTGTCGAACAGTTAACAATCGGATGCAACCCGGGCTGCCGGACGCCAGGAGCGTGAGGGCAGCGCGCACGTACTCCCGTGCAGACCCGTGCCCCAACACAACAAGGTGTCGCCATGACCGAAGTGTTCGCGGTCGTCGTGAACTATAACGGCGCACCATGGCTTAAGCGCTGTCTCGAAAGCCTGCGCCAGAGCGATCACCCCGTAAGGATCATCGTCGTCGACAATGCGTCAGGCGACGAGAGCGTTGCAATCGCCCGTTCGATTCCCGGCGTCGAGGTCATTCAGCGGGACCGCAACGAAGGCTTCGGGCGTGGCAACAACACGGGCATTGCCCATGCGCTGCGTCGCGGTGCCGATTTCGTGTTTCTCCTGAATCAGGACGCGGAGGTGGAACCCAACACCATCTCCAGGCTCGTTTCCTTCATGCGTGGTCGCGATGACGTCGGTATTGCGAGCCCGGTGCACCTGAACGACTCGGGGTCATTGCTCGACCGCAACTTCCTCATCTATTACCTGGCGCCGCAAGCCCCGGAGTTCGTCTCGGAAGCGTACAGCGGACAACTGTCGGCGAGCTACCGCGTCTCCTCCGTGAACGCAGCCGCGTGGCTCGTTTCCCGGCGCTGCCTGCTCGAGGTGGGCGGTTTCGATCCGCTGTTCTTCATGTACGGGGAGGACGACGACTATTGTGCGCGTGCGCGCTATCACGGTTTCCACTGTTACATCGTCTCGCACGCCCGCATCCGACATGCCCGAGGGTTTCACCAGCCCGAGTATCGCGGCGGGGTGTGGCGGCGCCTGTTGCGCAGTGCCCGCTTTGCCCGAGCGCAGACCGTCCGCAGCGTGAAGGATCCCACGGAGCGCAGCTTCCTGCGCTCGGTGTACCGGGAGGTGACTGCCCTCGGGTTCGATGGGTTGAGCCGGTCGATCAGCGCCCTTTCGCCTTCGCCGTTGCTGCCTTCCCTTCTGGCTGCAGGCATGGTGTGCCGCGAGTTGCCACGCATCGCTCGACACAAGCGCCTGTGCCGCGAGCGAGGCCCGACCTGGCTCGACTTCAGGATCGATCCCGCCCCGTCGATTGAACCGAAGCTGGAACCGCTTCCGGTCCGCACGGCCGAACCGGCGATGACCGAGGCGGCTCCCCTGGTGACCCTCGGCGTCCCGATCTACAACGGCGAGCAATACCTCGAGACTTCGCTCGACTCGCTGCTCGCGCAGACGTTTCGGGACTTCGAGATCGTGATCTCCGACAACGCCTCGGACGATCGCAGCGCCGAGATCTGCCGCGGCTATGCCGAGAAGGATGCCCGCATCCGCTACATTCGCCACGAGGTCAACCGCGGCGCGGTGTGGAACCACAACTTCGTGATCGGTCAGGCCCGTGGACGCTTCTTCCGTTGGCACCACGCGGATGACCTCTGCGGTCCGAATCATCTCGAACACTGCGTCGCCGCGTTGGAAGCCGATGCGGGAGTAGTCCTCGCATATCCGCGGACACTCCTCATCGACGGCGGCAGCCGGGTGACCGGGCGCTACGATGATGGTCTTCACCTGTCGGATACGCTACCGCACGTTCGCATCCGCCAGCTGCTCGCCAACATCTATCTCTGCAATCCCGTGCTCGGCCTGATCCGCACCGATGCCTTGCGCCGCACCGCGGAACTCGGCTACTACGTGCGCTCCGACCATGTTCTGCTGGCGGAGCTGGCGATGGCAGGCCGCTGGAGCGAAGTGCCCGAGGCGCTCCTCTATCGCCGCATCCACTCCGGAAAATCCACCTCGGCCTATCGCTCGCTCAATCAGCGGGCTACCTGGCTCGACCCGCGCCTTCGCAGCAAGCGGTTCTTCTGGCCGAATCTGCGCATCTTCGTCGAGCATGTGCAGGCTATTCGCCGCGCCCGAATCGGATGGCGCGAGCAGCTGCTGTGCGCCTCGGCGGTAACCGCGTCGCACACCCGCGCCGAACTGCAGCGGTTGCGCAAGCGCATCGAGCATCTTGGTCACCGTTTGGCCATCTGGCCGCAAACCGGGAAGGAAGATCTGCACTCGAGCGCATCGAGCGACCGCGAACCGCAGCTCCAGGATGCGAACGTGGTATGGATGGATCGACCCGACAAGCTCCGCCAGCCGCCGATCAACTGGCAGAACTCGACGTGGGCAAAGCTCGGCGACCGCTGACGCCGGCCTCGTTACACCGACCCGTGTCGGGTCTCAACTAAGACCGGCTGTGGAACGGCCGTTCAGGCCGTCCCTCCCACCGTCAGGCCGTCGATGCGCAGCGTCGGCTGACCGACGCCGACCGGTACGCTCTGACCTTCCTTGCCGCAGGTCCCGACCCCCGGATCGAGCCGCATGTCGTTGCCGATGAGCTTGACGCGGGTGAGCGCATCCGGGCCGTTGCCGATCAGAGTCGCCCCTTTCACCGGATGCGTAATACGGCCGTTCTCGATCAGATAAGCCTCTGCCGCCGAGAACACGAACTTTCCGCTGACGATGTCGACCTGCCCGCCGCCGAAGTTCTTTGCGAAGAGGCCCTTGTCCACCGACCGGATGATTTCCTCCGGATCCTTGTCGCCGTTCAGCATATAGGTGTTGGTCATGCGCGGCATGGGGATGTGGGCGTAGGATTCGCGCCGCCCATTCCCGGTCGCCGCGACCCCCATCAGGCGCGCATTCAGCGCGTCCTGCATGTATCCCTTGAGAATGCCATCTTCGATCAGCACCGTACGCTGGGTCGGATGGCCCTCGTCGTCGACCGACAGCGAACCGCGACGCTCCTGCAGAGTACCGTCGTCGACCACGGTGACCCCCGGTGCCGCGACACGCTCACCCAGGCGTCCCGAGAACGCGGAACTGCCCTTGCGGTTGAAATCTCCTTCGAGGCCATGCCCCACCGCCTCGTGCAACAAGACGCCGGGCCAGCCGGGGCCGAGCACGACGGTCATGGTGCCGGCGGGCGCCGGGCGCGCGTCGAGATTGACGAGCGCCTGTTCGACGGCATCGCGCGCGTACGAGTCGAGCACCTCGTCGGTGAAATAGGCGTAGTCGAAACGCCCGCCGCCGCCGGCCGATCCCTGCTCGCGCCGACCGTTTGCCTCGACGATGACCTGCACGGACAGACGCACCAGCGGCCGCACGTCGGCGGCGAGCGCACCATCCGAGCGCGCCAAGAGAACCACCTCGTACTCGCCGCCGAGGCTCGCCATGACCTGCGTCACCCGTGGATCGCGCGCCCGGCACTTGCGCTCGATGCGCTCGAGCAGTGCCACCTTGTCAGCGTCGTTCAGGCTCGCAAGTGGATCTCGCGGCCGATAGAGCGCGGGCGCCGATGCTCCACTCACCACGCGAGTCGCGCCGTCGCCACCCTGCCGCGCGATGGCCCGCGTCGCATCCGCCGCCGACAGCAACGCCTCGGCGCTGATGTCGTCAGAATAGGCGAAGGCGGTCTTCTCACCGCTGACCGCGCGCACTCCCACGCCCTGATCGATGTTGAAGGTGCCCGACTTGACCACGCCCTCTTCCAGGCTCCAGCCCTCCGACCGGCTGTACTGGAAGTACAGATCGGCGTAGTCGACCCGGTGCGCCAGGATGTGTCCGAAGGTGCGTTCCAGGTGATGGGTATCGAGCGCGTAGGGGACGAGCAGTCGATTGGTGGCCGTCTCGATCGTGTTGAGTGGATGGTTGGGGCGGGTTTCGTTGTGCACGGCGACTCCTCTGAATTGCCCGCGGCGGGCAACAGATAGATTGCGCCGACGCCGGCGCATTCAAGCAAACTGCTACAGGGTACGGTGATCGAGCGCCGGCAGGCTCGCTCGCAGCGTCGCCTGATAGGCCGGGCTCACGCCCGCCACGACCACGCCGGAACCGCGCTGGAGACGATCCACGACGACCCCCCACGGATCCACGATCATGGAATTGCCATGGGTTTCGCGCCCGTTCACGTGGTAGCCGCCCTGGGCGGGCGCCACCACGTACGCCAGATTCTCGATCGCCCGTGCCCGGATCAGCGTTTCCCAGTGTGCTTTCCCCGTCGTTTCGGTGAAGGCCGCGGGTATGAAGATGACGTCGACGCGGCCCATCGCCCGATACAGCTCGGGGAAGCGCAGATCGTAGCAGATCGACAGGCCGATGCGCCCGAAAGGGCTGTCGAAGGCCACGACGCGATCGCCGGGCTCGATCGTGCGCTGTTCCGAGTAACTCTCTTCGCCCATGGCAAAGCCGAAGAGATGAATCTTGTCGTATCGCGCCACACGATTGCCTTGGTCGTCGAAGACGAGGCAGGCGTTGCGCACCTTGTCCGGCGCACCCGCTTCCAGCGGCACGGTGCCACCGACGATCCAGATGCCGAGCCGGCGCGCCGTGGCCGCCAGGAACTCCTGCATCGGGCCGTCGCCGTCGGCTTCGCGAAGTGCAACCTTGTCCGAATCCTTCATGCCCATGAGCGGGAAATACTCGGGCAGCCCGACCAGCCGCGCCCCCTTGTCCGCCGCCATTTCCACGAGCCGCGCAGCCTCGCGCAGATTGCCTTCCACGTTGGGTCCCGACGCCATCTGCACCGCTGCCACCCGGAATGCCGGCGGTTCTGCGCCAGCAGATGGCAGCGTCGTGTCGCGAGGGTGGGAGCGCGTCAGTGTCGTCATGACCATAGCGAGATCACCGGCTGTTCAAATTTTCGACACCTGCGGATCCGACCAGGTTCCGGTGACGGAATACTCGAAGGCCAGGATCTGACCGACCGGATCGCGCAGGAGCTTCTGCAGGGCAAGCGCCGCGACTCCCGCGATCGGGCCGCCGATCGCGGTAGCGCCGAGCGCCACGCTTTCGCCCAAGTATGGCACGACGCGCACGCGCAGATTCTGCGTCTCCGCCGCGAGGTCCACGTCACCGGTGAGCGCGATGCTGGCCGACGGACTGCGAATCACGAAGTCGGAGGTCGCCGCCACGCCTTTGGTGATCGCGATCGTCGCGGTGATGCGGTCGAAGGCAAGCCCGGCGCTGAAGATGTCGCCGAAATCGAGGCTGATGCGGCGCGGAATGGATTGCAGGCTGATCACGCCGAGCAGCTTGCCGATGCCAGGCTGGAGCTTCAGGAAATGGCCTTTCTGCGTCTCCAGCGTGAGTTCACCGGATAGCGTCGCGAAATCGAGATCCTGCGGGCGGCCTTTCCATTCCAGGCGGCCCGTGAGCTTGGACGCCGCGCCGTTGATGCCTTCAGGATAACCGAGCCGCTTCAGCAGCTTTCCGGCATCGGTGACGCCGAGATCGACATGCACGTCGGTGGTCGGCTGGGCGAGCCACGAGCGCCACTGGCCGGTCATGTCGAGCGTCGCGTCGGGATTGGTGATGCGGATGCGCTGGATGCGCCAGTCCCGGCCTTCGACGTCGGCGACGACCTCCAGGTGGCCGAGTTCCTTGTCCCCCAGACGGAAGGTGTCGGCGACGACATCGAAGTCCGGCGGCTTTTCGGTCGACTCGGCCTGCGCCGCAGCTGCCGGCTCGGCCTGGCGATCGCCGGGATCGCCTGCTGGCCATACCAGCTTGGCCAAACGGGCGGTGAGCTTGCCGTTGTCCTTGAGCTGGTAGACGAAATTGCCGTCGAGCTCGGGTCCCCCGAGTTTGCCGCGCCATGCGCCCTGGGCGAGCGCCGCCTGCAGGCGCAGGTCGCGAAACGGCCGCCGCAGCCATCGCAGCGTGCCGACGGAAACGTCGAGCCCGGAGAGTTGCAGCCAGGTCTTGCCCGAGGGCGCCTGATCGATCACGGACTGCCACCGGCTCAGATTCACGGCGGGGGTCGTGCCGATGATCGACAGTCCGGCATCCGGCAGCGCGACCTCGGTGTTGAGCGCGATCACCCCACGCGTGGGCGCGAGCTCACCGTTCTTGCGCTGCCGCTCGATCGCTGCCGTCGCTTCGCCGCCAAGCGCAAGCTCGAGCCGATCAGCATCGGCGCCATGCGCCCGTCGCTCGAAGCGCGTCGGCAGGACCTCACCGGGCGCCTTGGCGAGCGGCGGCGGGAACGTGGATCCCACGCCCTGCAGATCGGACTCGAACAGGTAATCGGCCAACCCCTCCTTCAGCACGATCGAGCCCCGCCACGCCGCGCTGCCGCGCAGGTATTGCAGCCAGAAGTAATCGGCGCCCTGCCGCCGGAAAGCGTCCACATCGGCGCGGCCGCTGACCGCGATCCGCACCGCACCGCCCTCGGTGTCGATGTTTACGGTTGCCGGCCCGCCAACCGTGACCGCCGAACCGTTCTGCATGCGGATGCCGTTCTCCGTGAACTCCAGCCGGGCGTTGACCTGGTCGACCGGCGGTACGTCGCCCGCGAAGAGCAGCCGATTGCCTTCGAAGAGATAGCTGCCCGCCACACGCGTGTCGCGAGCCGTGTTGAGCGGAACCTCCAGCTTCGCCTCCAGCCGGCCCGAGCCCGCGGCCTGGACCTCGCGGTGGAAGTGACCGATTCGCGCTCCGACCGGGCTTTCCTCGATGAAGGCGAGGAATTCCGACGTCGTGCCGGTCGCCTCGCCGCCGATGTCCAGGCGCGGGTGATCGTGATACAGATCCTTGATCACGCCGCGCACCTTCGAGATCCGCAGACCGCGCGTGGTAGCGCTCTGCGCGACTACTTCCAGTCCCTCGCCCTGGAACGACAGCGTTCCCCTGACGTCCTCCAGTTGCGGCCAGTCTTCGTCGAACTTCAACGCGATCTCGTCGACCTTTGCGTGGACGGAGAACTGGCCATTGCGGTCGCCGGGCCACGGAAACTGCTCGATGTCGCCCTTGACCCTGAAACGGGCGTCGGTGAGACGCCCTCCCTGCAGCGAGCGCTCGAGCCATTCACGCGTGTCCGGTCCGACCACCCGCGGCAGGTAGCGAGCGATGAACAGCGGATCGAGCCGCGGAATCGAGGCGTTCACATCGACCGCACCGGCGCTGTTTGCTTCACGGTGATACGTCCCGCTCACGCTGCCGGCCAGATCGCGGTTGGAAAACGCGAGGTTCGCGGCCTTCACGTCGAGGCGACTGCCGGCCACGGTCCATGCGACCTGGGCGTCGATGGTGTCGAACGCGAGCGGATCGTGAAAAACCGTGGGCGCGTCCAGCAGCACGTCGCGCGTCTTCAACGTCACGTTGCCGCCCTTTTCGGTCGCATCGATGCTCCCGTCCAGGCCTTCGACACCCGGCCACACCGGCCCCGGGCGCACCGCCAAATCCTCGAAGCGGCCGGCAAGGCGAAACGCGGCGGGCTCCCCGAAGGGCCCCGTAAGACTCAGATTGACGTCGCGCCAGAGCCCCTGTGCATCGACCGCGACGAGTTCGTGACGCACCTCGTCGCCGATCGGCAGCCGGTCGCCAAGTGCGGTGAGCAGTGTGAGATCGAGGACGTTCGCGCGCAGGTCGAGACGATCCGGGGTCTTGCCCTCTCCCACCACGCGCTGCAGCGTGAGATCCAGCGGTTGCGGACTTGCCCCTGCCGGCGTGGCGAAGGCCAGTGCCCGCGACGAGACCTCGAAGCCGTTCGGCTGGCGGCGCCACGCCAGCCGCCCGTTCACCTGCTGCAGGGCGAGTTCCGGCAGGTGCGGGTCGAGGCGGGCCAGGACGTCGGCGAGGCGAAGATCTCCCGTGACCTGGCCGACGGCCCCGTCGGAGACGTCGAGCCACGCGCGGAGCGCCCCGCTGCCGCGCGTCGGCATCTCCGACCACGGCAGCCACTGCCGCCACAGCGCGAGATCCGTGTACTCGAGCGCGACATAGATCAGACCGTTCCAGTTTGCGAGGGCCGACAGGCGCCGACCGCGCAGATCACCGCGCACATCGAGCGGCGAAGCAAGCTCTGGCGGCGGCCGGGCGCGCAACCCGAAGCGATGGCGCTGGCCGCGGTTGTCCAGCCGGAAATCGACGCCGGTGAGCTTGAGTTCGGGTGCGGCGAGCTTCTCGTCCAGCCAGATCACCGTCGCATCGAGGACGATGATCTGCCGGTGCCGCAGCAGCGAATCGCCCAGCGTCCCGTCGTCCTCTCCCCCGGCGAGCGGCACGCCCGCGATCCAGAGAACGTCATCGACGGAGCGGCGCAGGACCAGCGTCGGCCGATCGATCTCGAGAGCATGGAAGACGGGTTGCAGCAGCACGAGCGAATGCCACGAGAGTGTGGCATGGACCTCGTTCAGCGCCAGCCCGGTGCGACCCTGCGGATCGGCGATGCGCAGATCGGTAAAGTTGAGCTGCGGTCGCAGTCCGTTCCAGTCGGCGTCGATGTGCCCGACCGTGACCGGCGCACCCAGTGCATCGCTCGCCAGCGCTTCGATGTCAGGACGATAGCGGTCGATGTCGGGCAGCAGGTAGTAGCGCAGGCCGAGCACGATGGCTGCAAAGCCGAAACCGGTGAGCAGAACCGCAATCGTCGCGAGCTTGTAGAGCCAGAGGCCACCGTGCTTCACCCAGTGGAGGCTGCGGAGGAGTGGCACTGGCCGTCTGCGGGGAGGGAGGCGACTCGAGAGTAGAATGGCGCGGTGTCGAATTCTACCGCGAACCCATCGGCCGCAGCAGCCGTCTCGGTTCCTGCTGCATCCGATCTGCTGGCGGCTGCCCGCCGTCACTCCCGCTACGTGGCGCGACTGCTGGAAGCCGAGCCACGGCTTGCCGCCGAGGTGGACCTGACGCGTCCGTTCTCGCGCGCCGCCATGCAGACCTACCTTGCCTGCGATGCCGAGAAGGATCGCGGTGCGCTGTACACGCGCCTCCGCGCATTGCGCAAGCGCGTGATGCTGTGCCTGATCACACGCGACGTGGGCGGTCTCGCCGATCTTGCGGAGGTCGTCGCAACCACCACGGCACTCGCCGAAGAGACCATTGCGTGCGCGGCGAACCACGCTTCGCGCACGCTAGCGGAACGGCACGGAGCACCGACAACCGAAGAGACCACGGCGCCGGTCGATCTCATGGTCGTCGGCATGGGCAAGCTCGGCGGCTCCGAGCTCAACGCCTCGTCCGACGTCGATCTCGTGTTCGTGTACACGGAGGAAGGCAACACGAACGGGCCCGTGTCGATCAGCAATCACGAGTATTTCACGCGCGTTGGTCGCGCCATCATCGCCGCCCTGAACGACTCGACGGCGGACGGCTACGTGTTTCGCGTCGACATGCGTCTGCGACCCTATGGCGACAGCGGTCCGCTCGTCGTCAGCCTGCCGGCGCTGGAGAATTACTTCATCGCGCAGGGCCGCGAGTGGGAACGCTACGCGTGGATCAAGGCACGCGTCGTCTGCGGGCGCGGGGCGGAAGCGCTCGATGCGATCGTGCGGCCCTTCGTCTATCGCCGCCACCTCGACTTCAACGCCTTCGGCTCGATGCGCGACCTGCACAGCCAGATCCGTCAGGAGGTGCGCCGGCGCGATCTCGGCAACAACATCAAGCTCGGGCCCGGCGGCATCCGCGAGATCGAGTTCCTGGCGCAGGTGTTTCAGCTGATCCGCGGCGGCCAGGTTGCGGCACTGCGCATCCGCCCGACGCTCGCGGTGCTGCATGCGCTGGCCGAGCGCCATCTGCTCACCACCGAATCGGTGCACGAGCTCGAAGCCGCCTACGTCTTCCTGCGCAATCTCGAGCACCGGCTGCAATACCTCGACGACCGCCAGACGCAGACGCTGCCGGCGCATGACGTCGATTGCGCGCTGATCGCCGAGTCGATGGGCTATGCGGGTTACGGCGAGTTCCTGGAAGCGCTGCACCGACACCGCCAGCGGGTAACGCGGCACTTCGAGGACATCTTCGCCGGGCACGAACCGCAACCGGGATCGGCGCCCTGCGCGGCCGTCTGGCGCGGGACGATCGCCGACGAGGATGCGGTTGCGCTGCTCGCCCGTCAGGGGTTCGTCGATGCTCCCGCAATCCTGCACCGGCTGCGGGAACTGCGCCGGGGGCTGCGCTACAAGAGCCTGTCTTCGGCCGGCCAGGGGCGCGTCGACCGCCTGCTGCCGCAGCTCGTCGACGAGGCGACGCGACACCCCGGACCGGACGCGACGCTCGAGCGGATGCTGAAACTGCTGGAGAGCATCGCGACGCGAAGCGCGTACCTGTCGCTTCTTCTCGAATATCCGCAGGCGATCGAGCGGCTGGCCCAGCTCTGCTCGGCGAGCCCGTGGGCAGCGGACTACCTCGCGCTCTATCCGGTGCTACTCGACGAGCTCCTCGACCCGCGCATCCTCTACGCGACGCCCGGTCGCGACGAGCTTGCCGCCGCGCTGCGTGCGCGGCTCGACGAACTGGCCGGCGACACCGAGCGGCAGATGGAGGCCCTGCGTCACTTCAAGCACACCCAGACGATCCACCTGGCGGCACAGGACCTCGCCGGCGACCTCCCGCTGGAGTCCTTGAGCGATCACCTGAGCGACCTCGCCTGCGTCATCCTCGCCGAAGTACTGCGACTCGCGTGGGAAGGCCTCAAGACGCGCCACCGAGCGGAGCCGCGCTTCGCGATCATCGGCTACGGCAAGCTCGGCGGGAAGGAGCTCGGCTATGCCACCGATCTCGACATCATCTTCCTGTACGACGACGCTGCGGCGGAAGCGCCGGTGCAGTATGCGCGCCTCGCCCAGCGCATCAGCGGCTGGCTCACCACCATCACGCCCGGCGGCATTCTCTACGAGACGGATCTGCGACTGCGACCGGACGGTGCGAGCGGACTGCTCGTGAGCCCCTTCGAGGCGTTCGCGGAATACCAGCGTCACAAGGCATGGCCGTGGGAACACCAGGCGCTCACCCGGGCCCGCTTCGCTGCCGGCGATCGCGCGCTCGGTGCGCGCTTCGAGGAACTGCGCGTGGAGATGCTGCGCACGCCGCGCGACCTCGTCGTGCTGCGCGAGAAGGTGGCCGCGATGCGCACGCAGATGCTGGAAGGACATCCCAACCGCAGCAAGCTCTTCGACCTGAAGCACGACCGCGGCGGGCTCGTCGACGTGGAGTTTATCGTGCAGTTCCTGGTCCCGGGCCATGCCTGCCGGCACGCCGAACTCACCGGCAACATCGGGAATCTGGCGCTGCTCAAGCTGGCGGCGCAGCTCGGCCTCATCCCCGAGCCCCTTGCGCTCGGCGCCTTCGACGCCTATCGGGAATTCCGCGGACTCCAGCACATGCTGCGGCTGCAGGGGGAGAAGTACGCCCGCGTGCCGCGCGAGCGCGTGGCCGTCCACATCGAAGCAGTGCTCGCTTTGTGGGACTGCGTTTTCGGAGCGGCTGCTACGCCGGACGGCGGGCGAGCGGCGTGACGTTGGCCGGATACCCGGTTTGAGCCACCGACTCACCGGCCAGGCGCGCGACCAGGCGATAGACCGGCAGCGTCCCCTTACCCTTGATCGGCAAGAGTTCCGGGCCCTCGAAACGGAACTGATGTTTCAGGCGGCGCGCAGTGGCTTCGTCGACGTTGATGTCGCCCGCGCCCGCCTCGGACGAGAGCCGGCTCGCGACATTGACGGTATCGCCCCAGAGATCGTAGATGAACTTCTTGCGCCCGATGACGCCCGCCACCACCGGACCGCTCGCGATGCCGATGTGGATGCCGGAGCGCTCGCTGCCGAGCAGGGGATGGCGCCGGACGACCTCGCGCGCATCGAGCGCCATGCCCAGCACGGCCGCGCTGTAGCCGGCATCGTTGCCGATCACCCCGCCCGCGACCATGTACGCGTCGCCGATGGTCTTGATCTTTTCGACGTGGTATTTCTCCGCCAGCGCGTCGAACGAGGAGAATACTTCGTTCAGGAGCGTGACCACTTCGCTTGGCGGCAACTCGTCGGAAAGCCGGGTGAAGTTCACGATGTCCGCGAACATGACGGTCGCGTCGGCGTAACCGTCGGCGATCGTGCTCTGGTCGTCCTTGAGGCGATCCGCAATCGGCGCCGGCAGGATGTTGAGCAGCAGCCGCTCCGACTTGTCCCGTTCCTCCTTCAGCAGATGGTGCTTCTCGTCGAGCTCGCTCTTGAGGCGCGACTTCTCGCGCACGAACATGCTCATGATGAGATAGACGATGGACGACATCGCCGCGAAGTTGAGCGCGAAGAACACGGCGATCGTGCGCAGCGGCACGCCCGACTCCGCGCCGGACGAGAGGTAGTAGTCGAAAAATCCGGAGACGCCCGTCAGCACGAGGTAGGCGAAGAACCACGGAATCGACTCGCGCGGCCCCTGGAACACCATGACGCCCACCGGCGCCAGCAGCGCCCACAGCATCACGCCGCTGGAAGCGACGTAGCTGCCGATGCTCCACTGCATGACGAACGGCACGAACAGGAAAAGCGAGACCTGGGAGAAGCGGAAGAACGCGAAGTTACGGGTCTTGAGGTAATGCACCAGGCTCACCGCCGAAATGACCTGATAGCTCAGCGGGACGGCCACGGAGAACTTGATGCCCATCGCCCAGTAGATGAGCAGCCAGATCATTGCGGCGAAGGTCATCAGGCCGCAGGCGAAAACGAGCAGCGTCTTGTTGAGCTTTTCCTCCTCGGTGTCGTTCTCCGAGATGATCTGCTCGGTGAGTCCGGCGAAGATGCTGCCGCGGAACGGCTTGCGGGCAGGATCCGCGACCGGCGCCCGAACCGCTGCGGAACGCGCCGCTGCCCCTATAATGCCGGCCTGTGGCCGTGACGTACGTGCCATCGATAACGCTACGAGAAACTGGGTGAGGTCGGGATCAGCGCAGTGCACGCGATGCTCGACCAGGCGCAAGACGCACGGACCTGAATCGTCGAGGGGGCCGCCTCCTTGTCATCCGGGGCTACCCGCGCGCTTTCCGTCGCGCTGCTCGCGCTGCTCCAGCTCTGATCCAGGTGCCATGTCGAAGCAAGTTCTGCTCCCATCCTCCGCCAGCCGCGCCCTCGGGCTCATCGTCGTGGCACTGCTCCTTGCCGCCTGTGAGAGGGAGGCCACGCCCTCGCTGGAAGCTCCGGCCGCCCTTGTCGCGTCACGCTCTGCGCTGCTGCAACTGCCGGACTTCACGACGCTCGTTGAAAAGCAGGGCGTGGCCGTGGTGAACGTCAGCACGACGCAGACCGGTCCATTCGCCGCCGCCAGTATTCCGGGCGTCCCCGAGGATCATCCCCTGCAGGATTTCTTCCGGCGCACGCCACCGGCGGAACGGGAGGATCCGTCGAACTCTCTCGGCTCCGGCTTCATCCTGAGCGAGGACGGCTACATCCTCACCAATGCCCATGTGCTGGACGACGCCGATGAAGTGACCGTCCGCCTCACGGACAAGCGTGAATTCACCGCCCGGGTCATCGGCGCCGACGCGCGCACCGATGTCGCCCTCCTGAAGATCGACGCCGAGCACCTGCCCACCGTCCGCATCGGCGATCCCTCGGCGCTCAAGGTCGGCGAATGGGTGGTCGCCATCGGGTCGCCGTTCGGTTTCGAGAACAGCGTCACCGCAGGTATCGTGAGCGCGGTCGGACGGGCGTTGCCGGACGAGAGCCTCGTCCCGTTCATCCAGACCGACGTCGCGATCAATCCCGGCAACTCCGGCGGACCGCTGTTCGATCTCAACGGCGCCGTGGTCGGCATCAACTCGCAGATCTACAGCCGCACCGGCGGCTACATGGGTCTTTCCTTCGCCATCCCGATCGATCTCGCGATCAAGATCAGCGAGGAGCTGCGCGCCAAGGGCAAGGTGACCCGCGGCTGGCTCGGCGTGCAGATCCAGGACGTGACGCCGGAGCTCGCGGGCTCGTTCAACCTCGATGCCCCCGCCGGCGCCCTCGTCGCCGAGGTCGAGGACGGCAGCCCCGCCGCGAACGCAGGCATCCGCTCAGGCGACGTCATCACCGCCTTCGGCGGCAAGGCGATCGGCAGCTCGGGCGAGCTGCCACCGATGGTGGCGGCGACCGTTCCCGGCACCGAGGTCCCGCTCCAGTTCTGGCGCCGCGGCAAGAGTCGCGAGCTCGCAGTGGTCATCGAGCAGATGACCGAAGAGCGTCCCGCCGAGCGGCCGCGCGAGCAGACCGTGCCGCCCAATCGCCTGGGTCTCGTCCTGAGCGAGCTCGACGAAGCCGAGCGGCGTGAGCTCAACGTGAGCTCGGGTCTGTTCGTCGAAAGCGCGGTCGGCGCTGCCGCGAAGGCAGGCATCCGCGAGGGGGACGTCGTGATGGCCGTCAACGACGAGCCGGTGTCCAGCCTGAGCACCTTCAACAAGCTCCTCGCTCAGCAGCCGCCGGACCACGCGGTTGCATTGCTGGTGCAGCGCGGAGGTCGCGCGCTGTACATCGCCGTGCGACCCGATGCCGCACCCGGGACTTGATCGCTGTCAATCCGCCCCCAGTTACGTTCCGATGAAATACAAGGACTACTACGAAACCCTCGGCGTTGCCCGCGAGGCGTCGGCCGACGACATCAAGAAGGCCTACCGCAAGCTCGCGCGCAAGTATCATCCCGATGTCTCGAAGGAGGCTGGCGCCGAGGAGAAATTCAAGGAGGTCGCAGAAGCCTACGAAGTCCTGCGCGACACCGAGAAGCGCGCCGCCTACGACCGCCTCGGTTACCACCAGCCGGGACAGCACTTCGAGCCTCCGCCCGGATGGGACTTCCAGTTCCAGCAAGGTCCCGGGTTCGGCGAGCACGGCGCAGAGTTTCGGGGCGCCGAATTCAGCGACTTCTTCCGTGACCTCTTCGGCGGGCAGTTCTCGACGGGTCACGGTCAGGCGCCCGGGGGAAGGCACAGTTTCGCAATGCGCGGTCAGGACATCGAGGCAAAAGTCGAGGTGACGCTCGACGAGGCAGCCGCGGGTGTCGTGCGCGAATTCGTCATGCGCGTCCCGGAGCACCTCCCGGACGGGCGGGTCCAGATGGCCGAGCGCAGGGTGAAGGTGCGCATTCCGAAGGGTGCCACCACTGGCCAGAAGCTGCGCGTGCCGGGCAAGGGCAGCCCGGGCATGGGCGGCGCGGAGCCCGGCGACCTCTATC
The DNA here is from genome assembly GCA_016791345.1 of Betaproteobacteria bacterium. NCBI lineage: Bacteria > Pseudomonadati > Pseudomonadota > Betaproteobacteria > Betaproteobacteria bacterium. Next base: position 15,362 of record JAEUMW010000215.1, read on the forward strand.
TGACGGTGGAACTCGCACCGCATCCCTTTCTGCGCGCCGACCAGCACGATCTCTATCTGGAATTGCCGATCACCCCGTGGGAGGCGGCGCTCGGCGCCGAGGTGGAGATCCCCACGCTCTCCGGCAAGGTGCGACTGCGCATTCCCCCCGGATCCTCCTCCGGCGCCAAGCTGCGACTCGGCGGCAAGGGCCTGCCCAAGCCGCACCACGGCCACGGGGACTTCTTCTGTCTGCTGAAGATCGTGACCCCCCCTACCCTGTCGCCGCGCGAGCGGGAGCTCTTCGAGGGATTGCGCGAGGCATCCGACTTCGACCCGCGCCGTGAACTCATGCGGAGCGCGCCATGACCGTCAACGAAATCCTCGAGGGAACCCTGATCGCTACCGGCGAGTCATCCCTGTCGCTGGACGAACTGCTGGTCGCCTCCGGCCTCACCCGCGACGAGGTGGAAACGCTGCTCGACTTCGGCGTGATCGAACCCGCGCGTCCTTCGCCGCTCGCGTTTCCCGCGCAGGCGCTGCTGCGTGCCCGGACCGCCGCCCGTCTGCGCGCGCACTTCGAGCTGAACGCCGCCGGCATGGCGCTGGCGATCGATCTGCTGCAGCGCATGGAAGCCCTGGAAGCACGCATCCACCAGCTCGAGTGCCAGCTGCCGCGGTGACACGGCTGCCCATGAAGATGGAGAAACAGACCCAGTTCAACATCTGGTATCTCATCCTCGCCACGCTGGCCGTGCTCTTCCTGCACGACCTGTGGGTGCAGGCGCGCACCATCGAGCCGGTCCCCTACAGCCAGTTCCAGGAATTCCTGAAGGACGGCAAGGTGAAGGAGATCTCCATCACCAACAACTACATCCAGGGCGAGCTCAAGCAGCCGCTGCCGGATGGCCGCAGCAAGTTCGTGACGACGCGCGTCGATCCCGATCTCGCGAAAGATCTCGACCAGTACAACGTCAAGTTCACGGGCGTGGTCGAGAGCACGTTCCTGCGCGACATCCTGGGCTGGGTGATTCCGGCGGTCGCCTTCTTCGCCATCTGGATCTTCGTCATGCGCAAGTTCGCCGAGCGCCAGGGCCTGGGCGGCGGCTTCCTCTCAATCGGCAAGAGCAAGGCGAAGGTCTATGTCGAGACCGACACCAAGGTGACGTTCGCCGATGTCGCCGGCGTCGACGAGGCGAAGGAGGAACTCAAGGAGATCGTCACGTTCCTCAAGAACCCGCAGGGTTACGGCCGGCTCGGCGCGCGCAGTCCGAAGGGCATTCTCCTGGTCGGCCCGCCCGGCACCGGCAAGACCCTGCTCGCGCGAGCCGTCGCCGGCGAAGCAGGCGTGCCGTTCTTCTCGATCAGTGGATCGGAGTTCGTGGAGATGTTCGTCGGCGTAGGCGCAGCCCGCGTGCGCGACCTCTTCGAGCAGGCCCGTGCGAAAGCCCCGGCCATCATCTTCATCGACGAACTCGACGCGCTGGGGCGGGCACGCAGCGCCTTTCCGGGTGCGGGTCACGACGAGAAGGAACAGACGCTCAACCAGCTGCTGGTCGAAATGGACGGCTTCGACCCGGCGCAGGGACTGGTGCTGCTCGCCGCCACCAACCGCCCGGAGATCCTCGACCCCGCCCTGCTGCGCGCCGGGCGCTTCGACCGCCAGGTGCTGGTCGACCGGCCGGACAAGCAGGGCCGGATGCAGATCCTCGCCGTGCACATCAGGAAGGTGCACCTCGCGGCCGACGTGGCGATCGAGAAGGTCGCGGCGCTGACACCGGGTTTCTCCGGCGCCGATCTCGCGAATCTCGTGAACGAGGCGGCGCTGCTCGCCACGCGGCGCGGCGGCGACTCGATCACGCTCGACGATTTCACGCAGGCGGTCGAGCGGATCATCGCCGGGCTGGAAAAGAAGAACCGCGTGCTCAATCCGGAGGAGCGGCGCGTCGTCGCTTACCACGAAATGGGACACGCGCTCGTCGCCATGGCGCTGCCGGGATCGGACGCGGTGCACAAGGTGTCGATCATCCCCCGCGGCGTCGGGGCGCTCGGCTACACGATCCAGCGGCCGACCGAGGACCGCTTCCTGATGACGCGCGAAGAGCTCGAGAACAAGATGGCGGTGCTGCTCGGCGGGCGCGCCGCGGAGCACGTCGTGTTCGGCCACCTCTCGACCGGCGCCGCCGACGATCTCTCCAAGGTCACCAACATCGCCCGCAGCATGGTGATGCGCTACGGCATGGATGCGAAGCTCGGACACGTCTCCTACGACGTCGAGCGCCCGTCCTTCCTCGGCGCACCGGGCACGCTCCCGGCCGAGCGCAGCTACAGCGAAGAGACCGCGCGCGAGATCGACTGCGCGGTACGCAACATCGTGGATGCGGCGTTCGACCGCACCGTCGACCTCCTCGTGCAGCGCCGGCCGCTGCTCGAACGCGGCGCACAGGAACTGCTACGCAAGGAAACGCTCAACGAGCAGGACCTCGGGGCGTTGCGCACCGAGGCCATGGCCACGTAAGGCGACCTGTTCCCGTGGAGCCGCTGCCCCAAAGCGGCTAAAATTCGCGGTTTGGTATCCAGGGAGATGTTCCATGTCGATGGCTGACCGCGATGGCCTCATCTGGTATGACGGCCACATGGTGCCGTGGCGCGAGGCCACGACCCACGTCCTCACCCACACCCTGCACTACGGGATGGGGGTCTTCGAAGGCGTGCGCGCGTACAACACGGAGATCGGGACCGCCATCTTCCGCCTGCAGGAGCACACCGAGCGTCTGTTCCGCTCCGCCCACATCTTCGGCATGAAGATGCCGTGGGACAAGGCAACGCTCGCCGAAGCGCAGCGCGCGGTGGTGCGCGAGAATCATCTCGAAAGCTGTTACATCCGCCCGATCGCGTTCTACGGCTCGGAGGCGCTGGGCATCTCGGCGCGTACCCTGTCGACACACGTGGCGGTGGCGGCTTGGCCGTGGGGCGCGTATCTCGGCAAGGAGGGTCTGGAGAAAGGCATCCGCGTCAAGACCTCCTCCTTCACCCGCCACCACGTGAACATCACCATGTGCAAGGCGAAGGCCGTCGGCAGCTACAGCAACTCCATCCTGTCGCACCAGGAGGCGGTGCACGACGGCTACGACGAGGCGCTGCTACTCGATGTCGACGGTTTCGTGGCGGAGGGCTCGGGCGAGAACATCTTCATCGTGCGCAACGACCGGCTCTACACGCCCGATCTCACCTCTGCCCTGGAAGGCATCACGCGCGACACCATCGTGACGCTCGCCGCCGAGATCGGCGTGCCGGTGATCGAAAAGCGCATCACCCGCGACGAGGTCTACTGCGCCGACGAGGCATTCTTCACCGGCACCGCAGCCGAGGTGACGCCGATCCGCGAACTCGACAACCGCACCATCGGCGCCGGTACGCGCGGCCCCATCACCACCCGCCTGCAGGCGCTGTTCTTCGACTGCGTGCAGGGGCGCGCCGAGAATCATCGCGACTGGCTCTCGCCAGTGCAAAGGGAGGTAACGACGCATGCAGAAAGAAAAGTCGGTTAACGCGAGCCGCGAGGTCGAGGTGACGGCGGACGACCTGCCGCTGCACTGTCCGATGCCGTGGATGATGCTGTGGAATGCGCATCCGCGCGTGTTCCTCGACATCGTCGACACGGGCGAAGCGCTCTGTCCCTACTGCGGCACGCGCTATCGGCTGAAGGGCGGTCCCGTCGCCGGCCATCACTGACGCCCCGCCCAGACCTGGCGGCGTCATCGCGCGCCGCCCTCGCCGTCCGCCATCGAGTTCCGCCATGAGTGAAACCTCGCCCCCCCGCGCGATCGCTTTCGACGCCTATGGAACGCTGTTCGACGTTCACTCCGTGCGCGAGCGTGCCGATGCCCTCTTCCCCGGCCAGGGCGACGCACTCTCGCAGCTCTGGCGGTTGAAGCAGCTCGAATACACGTGGCTGCGCGCGATGTCGGACCGCTACGTCGACTTCTCGCGGGTCACGGAGGATGCGCTGCGCTACGCCACGGAGCGAATCGGCCTGCACCTGTCCGAAGACGCTCGACTCGCGCTGCTCGACCAGTACCTGCGGCTTTCGCCTTTCCCGGAAGTCGTCGACGTGCTGCGCAGCCTCAAGGCGGCCGGCCACGGGCTTTCGATTCTCTCCAACGGCAGTCCGGCGATGCTCGCAACGCTCACCCGCCACGCCGGGCTGGACGACGTGTTCGATCACCTGCTGTCGGTCGACGCGGTCAAGACCTACAAGACCGACTTTCGCGCCTATCAGCTCGCCACGCATGCCTTCAACCTGAGCCCGCGCGAGATCGTGTTCGTATCCTCCAACGGCTGGGACGTCTCGGCCGGCACCTGGTTCGGCTTCCGCACGTTCTGGGTGAACCGCGGCGGCCTCCCGCGCGAGAAACTGGGCGTGGCGCCGGACGCCGAGGGTTCCAGCCTCGCGGATCTGCCCGCCTTCGTCGCCGCAGGCACCTGAGCGCCGGCAGGCCAGGGGCGAAGCACTGTCCTGCCCACCCCGTCGTGACCGTCCGCATCCTGATCGTCGCGCCAGCGTGGGTCGGCGACGCCGTTCTGGCACAGCCGCTGTTCGCACGCCTGAAAGAGCGCCATGCGGGCGTCACCCTCACGGCGCTCGCGCCGCCGTGGGTCCTGCCGGTGCTGCGGCGGATGCCCGAAGTCGATGACACGCTCGAGAATCCCTTTGCCCACGGCACGCTCGGCGTGCCTGAACGTCGCCGCTTCGCAAAGACGCTCGCCGGCCGCTACGATCACGCGCTGGTGCTGCCGAACTCGTTCAAGTCGGCGCTGATCCCCTTCTTTGCCGGCATTGCCCTGCGCACCGGGTATATCGGCGAGGCCCGCTTCGGCCTCCTCAACGATCGCCGACGCCTCGACGAGAAGGCGCTGCCGCTCATGGTGGAACGCTTCGCCGCGCTCGGCGAACCGCCGGGCAAGCCGCTGGTGCGGCCGGTGCCGCCGCCGCGGCTCACCGTCGACGACGCCGCACGCGATGCCACTTGCGCGCGCCTCGGGCTCGCCACCGACCGTCGCGTGATCGCGTTCTGCCCGGGCGCGGAATACGGTGTCGCCAAGCGCTGGCCGGCCGCCTACTACGCCGAGCTTGCCGCGATGTTCGCGCACGAGGGGCGGCAGGTGTGGCTGCTGGGCTCGCCCAAGGACGCCGCGATCGGCGACGAAATCGTCCGGCAGTCGAACGGCGACTGCGTGAACCTGTGCGGGAAGACGCGCCTGGACGAAGCGGTCGATCTCATGTCCTGCGCCGATTTCGTCGTCACCAACGACTCCGGTCTGATGCATGTTGCGGCCGCCCTCGATCGGCCGCTGGTGGCCATCTTCGGATCGAGCAGTCCGCGCTTCACGCCGCCGCTGTCGGTGCGGGCACGCGTGGTCCGGCTCGATCTGCCGTGCAGCCCGTGCTTCAAGCGCGAGTGCCCGCTCAAGCATTTCAAGTGCATGATGGACCTCACGCCTGCACACCTGCGCGCCGAGATCGCCGTCGCGGAGAAGCCATGACCGTCAAGATATTCGCCACGCCCGAGGATGCCGAAGCCGCCTTCTACGAGGCGCTGGAGCACGCCGATCTGGACGCGATGATGAGCGTGTGGGCGGAGGACGAGGACATCGTCTGCGTGCATCCCGGCGGCCCGCGACTCGCCGGCTTCGACGAGGTGCGCGACTCCTGGCGCGAGATCTTCGCCGGCGGCCCGAACCTGCACTTCCAGCTCACCGGGCAGCAATACCTGCGTGGCGTGCGCATCGCCGTCCACAGCCTGCACGAGAACGTC
>JAEUMW010000216.1 GCA_016791345.1 Betaproteobacteria bacterium
TGATATCTGGCGAGGACGCGGCTCGACCGTCCCCGTATGAAATTCGAATGCCCCGCGCTTCAGGTCGCGAAAGTAGTGCCCAAGCGTGTTGCGCACCGTAGCAAACGCGAGCTCAGCCCAGGGAACTTCTTCCTCGCCGAATAGACCGACCTCCAGAGTTTCGTAACCGGCGGAGAAGTGCAGGTCGAGCAGGCGAGCCCGAAAAAGCATGTAGACCTGGCCAATGTGGGGCAAGCTGTAGAGGGCGTAGAGTTGCTCGATCTCGACCCGAGCGTTGGCCTCTTCGAGTGTCTCGCGCAGTGCGCCGTCCTGTGCGCTTTCGTTCAACTCCATGAATCCGGCCGGCACGGTCCAGAGGCCATAACGGGGATCGATCCCTCGTCGACACAGCAGGATTCTTCCCTCCCATTCCGGAATGCAACCGACGATGAGCTTGGGGTTCAGATAGTGGACGGTGTTGCAGGAGTCGCAGACGTGTCGTTGCGCGGTATCACCGTCAGGGACGCGGAGCGAGAGAATGCCGCCGCAATTGCTACAGAACTTCATTCTTTTGGGCCATCGGTGCGCAGGACGCTACTATAGGTGACTCACTCGCCCCGCGAAACCCGGAGTACGAGGTGTGTCGAGTCACCGCGGATGGCGGTGCCAGGATTTCGTGGAAGGCTGGCGTCCTCGGGTCGGCTGTCTGTGCTCGCGATACGACCTCATTCGGACTGCCTCGTTGGTGGCGCGTGTCTGCTTTGAGGCTGACCCCAATCGGAGTTCCGACGGCAGTACGAGTTCATCAACCAGGCAGCCGTTCCCAAGTAACCCATGCCCGAAAATCCCTGGGCAGGTCGTCACCCAGCGTACCGGCCGTGGCTTGAGATGCATACCGGCCGACGAAGATTGCGGCCGGCATGGGCATGTCAGGCGGCCTTGTGTTGTGCCGGGAGATCGTCCTCGATGTAGGCTTCCAGGATGCTCTGGAAGTCCGCGTCGCCTCGCAGGCCCAGGCTCTCCGCGCGCGCCGTGTCCCAAGCCGGCGGCCAGCTCCCGACGATGCGCTGGACGCCAGCGTCCGGCTCCCAGCGCACGCGTCGCGCGACCTCGGCGCCGGCCACGCGCTTCAGAGTCTCGACCATTTCGCCCGCCGTCACCGATATGCCGGGCAGATTGATGCAGCGGTGCCGCCCCAGCGCCTCGCTCGCCAGCTCGTGACCGGCGACCAGGGAGGCGATTGCCTGGCGCGGCGAGAGCAGCCACAGGCGCGTCTCCGGGCGGACCGGGCAGACGGCGTCGATGCCCGCGAGTGGTTCGCGCACGATGCCGCTGGCGAAACTCGACGCGGCCTTGTTCGGCTTGCCGGGGCGCACGCTGATCGTGGGCAGGCGCAATACCCGGCCGTCGATGAATTCGCGCCGGTCATAGTCGGACAGCAGCAGTTCGCCGATTGCCTTCTGCACGCCGTAGGACGACTGGGGTTCCAGTGCCGTGGCGTCGGTCACGAGGGCGGGCAGATCGCCGCCATAGACGGCCACCGAGCTGGTGAATACCACCTTGGGTCGCGTACCGAGCTGTCGGCAGCGCTCGAGCAACAGGCGTGAGGCGTCCAGATTGATGCGCATGCCCAGGTCGAAGTCGGCCTCTGCCTGACCGCTTACCACCGCCGCGAGATGGAAGATCGAGGCGGTGTCCGCGCCGACTGCCTCGCGCAACAGGCCGGCGTCGAAGATGTCGCCGGTGAGCGTGCGCACGCGCGGATCGACGACTCCCTCGGCGGCGACAATGTCGAGCAACAGGATTTCGGAAATCTCGCGCACCGCGCCCACTGCGTCGGTCAGACGCCCGTCGCGCAGCAGCCGTCGCGCCAGACGCTGCCCCAGGAAACCGGCACCGCCGGTGATCACTACTTTCATCTTCGTCTCCTCCTTGATGTAGTCAATGCTGAGCCAGCGCGGCACGCAGCCAACCCAGGCCGTCCTCGGTACGACCGCGCGGGCGGTACTCGCACCCGACCCATCCGGCATAGCCGAGCCGGTCCAGCAGTCCGAAAAGATAGGGGTAGTTCACTTCGCCGTCGTCGGGCTCGTGCCGCTCGGGGACGCTGGCGATCTGCACGTGGCCGATGCCGTCGAAACATTTCCGGAAGGTGGTCGCGAGATCGCCCTCGACGATCTGCGCGTGGTAGAAGTCCATCTGCACCTTGAGGTTCGGCTCGGCTACCGCCTCGCGAATCGCATGGGCCTCGGCCTGGGTCTGCAGGAAGTAGCCCGGCATGTCGCGCCCGTTGATGGGTTCGATCAGCAACGTGCGGCCGTGGCGGGCGAGTTCCCGCGCGGCGTGGCGCAGGTTCTCGATATAGGTCTCAAGGCACGCGGCGCGGCTGACGCCCTCCGGCACCAGTCCGGCCATCGCGTGCAGACGCGGTGTGCCCAAGGCCTGGGCGTACTCCAGAGCGCGGGCGACGCCGGCGCGGAATTCCGACTCGCGGCCCGGCAGTGCCGCGAGTCCGCGCTCACCGGCACCCCAGTCGCCCGGCGGCAGATTGAAGAGAACGCTCTCCAGGCCCGCCTCGCGCAGCCAACCGGCCACCTCGGCGGGAGGATAGTCGTAAGGGAAAAGGAACTCGACCGCGCGAAAGCCCGCACGCGCCGCGGCGGCGAAGCGCTGCGGGAAGGGGATCTCGTTGAACATCATGGTCAGATTGGCAGCAAATTTAGGCATGGTGGTTTCTTCCGTTCAGAGATCGAGGCCGAAGGCGACCTTCAGCTCTTCAATCTGGGCTTGGTTCAGGGGGCGGGTCGGCGCGTTGCGCAGCATGAGGAACAGCTTGGCCGTCTCTTCCAACTCCTCGATCGCGTACACAGCGGCCTCCAGGCTCGTGCCGGAGACGACCGGGCCGTGGTTGGCGAGCAGCACCGCAGTGTGCTTGCGGGACAGCGCGCGAATCGCTTCGCCGAGCGCCGGGTCCCCCGGACGGTGGTAGGGCACCAGCGGCAGGCGCCCGATCTTCATCACGTAGTAGGCGGTAAGCGGCGGCAGGCAGTCGTGCGGGTCAAGGCCATCCATGCACGACACCGCCGCCGAGTGGGTCGCATGCAGGTGAACGATCGCGCCCGCGGTTTGCCGCTCGGCGTACACAGCCCGGTGCAGCACGGCCTCCTTCGACGGCGGGTCGCCCGCGAGCAGTCCGCCCTCGCAGTCGAGCTTTGCCAGGCGCGCCGGGTCGAGCCGCCCGAGGCAGGCGTTGGTAGGGGTGAGCAGCCAGCCGTCGTCGAGGCGTGCGCTGAGGTTGCCGCTGCTGCCCGAGGAGAGCCCGCGTTCGAACAGCGAGCGGCCGAGCGTGACCATTTCCTCGCGCAGACGGTTCTCCGCGCCATGCGTGAGGACTGCGGCGCTCATGACAGATGGCTCCAGGCCTTGAGGAAGAAGTCGCCGCTGCCGAAGTTGCCGGACTTCAAGGCCAGCGCCAGCGGTGCGCGGCCGGTACCTTCCTGCAGCGCGACTGTCCAGGGCACGCCCGGGTCGATCTCCGGCCCGATGCGCAGACCGTTCACTCCCAGCGCCTTGACCACGGCTCCGGAGGTTTCTCCGCCAGCGACGATGAGCTGACCGACACCGAGCCTCACCAAGCCCCGGGCGATGCTGGCCAGAGCGTCCTCGACCATGTGGCCGGCGCGCTCGACGCCGAGCTGGCGCTGGATCTCCCGGACGATCTCCGGGGCGGCCGTCGCGTAGACCAGCACGGGTTCCTTCGTCACGCGCGGCGCAGCCCAGTCGAGTGCGGCGGCCACGACGTCGTCGCCCTGGGCGAGCCGCAGCGGGTCCACGTGGAAGGAGGGATGGCGCGCGCGCATGGCTGCCACTTGGCCCTGGGTGGCGACGGAGCAGCTGCCCGACACCACGGCGCGCAGACCGCCAGCAGGCGGCAGGGCGGAAGCGACGGCCCCGTCCGGCAGCAGGCCGAGGTGGCGGAAGTTCTGCGGCAGCCCAAGCGCGATGCCGGAGCCGCCGGTCACCAGCGGCAGGCCCGCGCAGGCAGCGCCGATGGCCAGGAGATCGTCGTCGGTGATGGCGTCGACGACCGCAAAGCCCGATCCTTCCGCGCGCAAGGCGCCGAAACGCTCCGCGATGGCGGCGGCACCCCGCGCGACCGTCGCATGGTCCACCAGTCCCACCCGGCGGCGCACCTGCTGCTGCAGCACCCGCACGAGATTCGCGTCGGTCATCGGGGTCAGCGGGTGGTTGCGCATGCCCGAGTCGCTCAGCAGCGCATTGCCCACGAACAGGTGCCCCTGGTAGACCGTGCGACCGTTGGCCGGAAAGGCCGGGCAAGCGATGGTGAAGTCGGTCTCGAGCGCCCCCATGAGCGCCTCCGCGATCGGCCCGATGTTGCCCTTCGGCGTGGAGTCGAAGGTCGAGCAGTACTTGGAATAGATCTGTCGGCAGCCGGCTTCCTGCAACCAGCGCAGCGCGGCCAGCGACACGCCGACCGCCTCCTCGATCGGCGCCGTGCGCGACTTCAACGCGATGACGACGGCGTCGACGCCTTCCGGCACCGGCCCCTGCGGCACGCCGATCATCTGTACCGTGCGCATGCCGGCCTTGACCAGCATGCCCGCGAGATCGGTGCCGCCGGTGAAATCGTCGGCGATGCAACCCAGAAGCGCTCCCATGGCCGGCGTCCTCAGGCCGCCTGCGCCCCGGCGGGCGCGGCAGGCAATTCGATCCCCGGGAAGATCTTGACCACGGCCGAGTCGTCCTCGCCGCCGTGTCCGGCCGCCGACGCCTGCAGGAACATCTGGTGGGCGGTGGCCGACAGCGGTAGCGGGAAGAAGCCCTTCTTCGCGTAGTCGAGGACGATGCCCAGGTCCTTGACGAAGATGTTCACCGCGGAGAGCGGCGTGTAGTCGCCGGCGAGAATATGTGGCACCCGGTTCTGGAACATCCAGGAGCTGCCGGCGCTGCTGCTGATGACTTCGTACAGCGCCTGCGGGTCGCAGCCGGCCTTGAGCCCCAAGGCCATCGCTTCCGCCGCTGCGGCGATATGCACGCCGGCCAGGAGCTGGTTGATCATCTTCACCTTGGAACCCTGACCGGGGCGATCGCCCAGGCGGAAGAGCTTCGCGCTGATGGCGGTGAACACGTCCTCGCACTTGGCGAAGGCCTCCGGCGCGCCAGAGGCCATCACCGACATCTCGCCCGCTGCGGCCTTGGCGGCGCCACCCGAAATCGGCGCGTCGATCAGGTGCAGACCGCGAGCTGCCAGCCGCTCGCCGAGACCTTCCGCGAACTCGGGCGATACGGTGGCGCTCGCGATGACCACCGAGCCGGGACCGAGGTGGGCCGCGGCACCCTGATCGCCGAACAGCACCTGTTCGGTCTGCTGGGCGTTGACGACGACGGTGAGCAGCACCTCCACGGTCTTGCCGAGCGCGGCCGGCGAGAAGGCGCGCCGAGCCCCCTGGTCCGCCAGCCTCTGCATCGCTTCGGCCCGCACGTCGAACACATGCACTTCGAATCCGGCGCGCAGCAGCGATTGTGCGACACCGGCACCCATGGCCCCGAGGCCGATCACGCCCACACGGCTTACTTGCTGTTTCATTTCGTGACTCCTGAATGAAGGGGATCTGCCGCGGGAGCGGAGCATTGGCACGCCCCCGCGAATCGTACGCTCAGCGGTTGACCATGCGCGCCGGCACCCTCAGCGCCATCGCCGCACCCGCCACCAGGATGGCGGCCAGCGCGAACATGCCCACGTCGGTGCTCTGCGTGAGGTCCTTGATCCAGCCGATCAGGTAGGGGCTGGCGAAACCGGCCAGGTTGCCCACCGAGTTGATCGCCGCGATGCCGGCAGCCGCGCCGACGCCACCCAAGAAGGCCGTGGGCAGGCTCCAGAAGAGCGGGGCGGAGCTGATGACGCCTGCGGCGGCAAGCGCGAGGAAGGCGACTGCGATCTCCGTATGCGTGCCCGCCAGGGCGCTGCCCACCAGCCCGCAGGCACCGAGCACCATCGGCACGGCCAGGTGCCAGCGGCGCTCGCGGTGCTTGTCCGAGCTGCGGCCGAGCAGCACCATCGCAATCACGGCGCAGGTGTAGGGAATGGCGGTGAAGAGACCGATGTCGAACACGCCCTTGATACCGGCGGCCTTGATCAGGCTGGGCATCCAGAAGGTCAAACCGTATTGCCCCATCACGCAGCAGAAGTAGATCAGCGCCATGGTCCACACGCGGCGGTCCGCAAACACCTTGCGCAGGGACGGATGCGCCGTGACATGCTTGGAGTCGTGCTCGATGCGATTCTCCAGCAGGGATTTCTCGTCTTCGGAGAGCCATTTCGCGGAGCGGATGCCGTTGTCCAGGTAGAGCAGCACGGCGATGCCGAGCAGGACGGCGGGGACCGCCTCGACCACGAACATCCACTGCCAGCCCGCGAATCCGGCAGTGCCCGCGAAGCTCTCCATGATCCAGCCGGACAGAGGGCCGCCGAACACGCCCGAGAGCGGGATCGCGGCCATGAACATGGTGACGATGCGTGCGCGGCGCTCGGCCGGGAACCAGTAGGTCAGGTAGAGGATGATGCCGGGGAAGAAGCCGGCCTCAGCGATCCCGAGCAGAAAACGCAGCAGGTAGAAACTCTCTGGCGTCTCGACGAACATGAAAGCTGCGGAGATAAGCCCCCAGGTGATCATGATCCGGGCGATCCAGACGCGCGCGCCGACCCGGTGCAGGATGACGTTGCTGGGGACCTCGAAGAGGAAGTAGCCAAGGAAGAAGATGCCGGCACCTAGCCCGTACACGGTCTCGCTGAACTGGAGGTCGGAGAGCATTTGCAGCTTTGCGAAACCCACGTTCACCCGGTCCAGGTAGGCGACGACGTAGCAGAGCATGAGAAATGGCAGCAGGCGCCAGGTGACCTTGCGGTACGCCGAGGCCTCGTCGTGCGGGGGGCGAGCGGATGCGATGAGTTCCGGCGCGGATGCCGGCATGGCAGTGCTGGACATGCTATCTCCTCCTAAGGGGACGGGTTTGAGCTACGTGACGATCAAGCTATTTGCTCGTCCGTATCTGTCTACAATCTGTATGGGTGTACGATAGTTGTCTATTTGTTGTCTGTCAACTGTTTTTTGTTATCTATTTTTCTGTATAGTTGTCGTACTGCAATTTGAACGTGAAAACTTGACATGGCCGATCTGAATGACTTTGGGCGCGGCATCGCTACCAATGGCGACAACGGATTCGCCACCGGCAATCTGGCTTCCCGCGTGGCCGAGATGCTGCGTACACGCATCCGCGACGACGAGCTCGTGCCGGGCACGCGGCTTCCGTCCGAGCTGGCGATGGCCCGGCATTTCGGCGTCAGCCGCACCGTGCTGCGCGAGGCGATTGCTCTGCTGAAGACCGAGGGGCTGGTGGAGACGCGCAAGGGAAGTGGCGCCTATGTGCTCGACCCGAAAACGGGGCCAGGCGCGTCGCCGGACCGCTTGACCGAGGAATCGATCGAGTCGCTGCTCAACCTGATCGAGGTGCGCCGCGGGGTGGAGGCCGAAGTGGCCGCGCTGGCCGCAGTCCGCTGCACGCCGGGGCAACTCGCGGAGATCGAGCACGCACTGCGGCGGATCGAGGAATCCGTGGCCAGCGGGGGCACCGGCGTCGAGGAGGACGCGCGGTTCCACCAGTGCATCGCGGCCGCGACCGGCAATCCCTACTGGGTGCAGTTCGTGGAAATGTTTGCCCGGAACATCCGGGCGGCGGTGAAGGTGACGCGCGCCAACGAGGCGCGGCGCGCCGATTTCTCACGCCAGGTGCAGACGGAACATGCGCAGATCGTTGCTGCGATTGCAGCCCGCGATCCCGATGCGGCGCGCGTCGCGGCAGCAGAACACATGGAGCACGCCGCCCAGCGGGTGCGGGCTGCGGACCGCGATTTCTGGCGCGGCACGGGCGGCGAGTTCGCGCGGCAGCTGGTGCGGCAGTAGACCGGCGCAGCGCGGCGGCAGATGCCTATGGGGGAAGCAGCGGTCGCGTTCGACGCGGGTGAGGCAGAGTCAGCGCGACCTGCGCCGCTTGCGCCGTACCGTCGGCGGCTTTAGCGCATTCTTCCAGAAGTCCATGACCTGATTCATTCCGGCGGTGGCCAAGGCCGCCGTGGCCTTCCTGGTTTCGCGCTTGAACGCGGCAGCCGCGTGACCGCGACCTCGGCCCATCGCCGCGTTGACCCCGCTCAACCACATGCTCATGAACGGGTTCTTCTTCGTCCAGGGGTTTCTCATTGCGCGCTCCGCAGGCGGATGTTTCCTCCTGCACCGAGGTTTATCGACTGGCCGTTGCCCGCGCCGGTGCGTGAAGGCGATCAACTCTCGCAACCCCTTCCCATCCGTAGCGTCAGTCGTCAGTCAGCAGTCACGTCAGTTTGCCTGCTTTCGATTCGCCTGGACAGATCCCGACGCGGCGGAGCGCGTATTTGCGCCTGCCGTGTGACGTCTGACGGGGATACCGAACTCTGTGGGAAACAGCGCCCGCAGGCCCAGCAAGAGGCATCCGCCAGTGCGTGGTTTGCAGACGTCGTTCCCCAAACGACAAAAGACGGGACGCTTGGGCAGCCTCTATCGTTTCGGCATGCTCGATCCGGCCGGGCAGTAGGTCACGACATACCATCGCGTCGGATCCGTCGAGCACGCCGCCTGTTTGTCATCGGTCGGATGCTTGTATGCGTCGGGGCAGTCCACGCTCAGGCACTTCAAGCCCTTGACCTTCGTGCTCTTGGTCGTGAACGAGCAATCGAGATTCGTCGTCCACGC
>JAEUMW010000217.1 GCA_016791345.1 Betaproteobacteria bacterium
GGGTGTCGGGGCTCTTTTCCGCGCGCGGTTACAACATCGAATCCCTCACCGTCGCGCCGACCGAGGACGCGACCATGTCGCGCATGACGATCGTCACCAGCGGCTCGGACGAGATCATCGAGCAGATCACCAAGCAGCTGAACAAGCTGGTCGACGTGGTCAAGGTGGTGGATCTCAACGACGGCGAGCACATCGAGCGCGAACTCATGCTGGTCAAGGTGCGCGCGTTCGGCAAGGACCGCGAGGAGATGAAGCGCATGGCCGACATTTTTCGTGGCCGCATCATCGACGTTACGGAAAAGGCATACACGATCGAGCTCACCGGCACCGGCGCCAAGCTCGACGCGTTCCTCAATGCCATCGAGAAGAGCGCGATCCTGGAGACCGTGCGCACCGGTGCTTCCGGCATCGGTCGCGGCGAGCGCGTGCTCAAGATCTGATAGGGGGTGCGCCGCGAGCACGCCGGCCAGCGCTCCCTGCTTTACCAAGAGAGGACATCATGAAGGTTTACTACGACAAGGACGCCGATCTCTCGCTCATCAAGGGCAAGAAGGTCACCATCGTCGGCTATGGCTCCCAAGGCCACGCCCACGCGCAGAATCTGCAGGATTCCGGAGTCAAGGTCGTGGTCGGTCTGCGGCCGGGCGGGATTTCCTGGGACAAGGCCAAGCAGGCAGGGCTCCCGGTCAAGTCGGTCGACGAAGCCGTGAAGGGCGCGGACGTGGTCATGATGCTGCTGCCCGACGAGACCATCGCCGCGGTGTACAAGAGCGAAGTCGAGCCCAACGTGAAGCGCGGCGCGGCGGTCGCATTCGCGCACGGCTTCAATATCCACTACGGGCAGGTGGTACCGCGTGCCGACCTCGACGTGTTCATGGTAGCGCCGAAGGCACCGGGTCACACGGTGCGCTCCACCTATACGCAGGGTGGTGGTGTGCCGCAGCTCATCGCCGTCTACCAGGACCGCTCCGGCGCGGCGCGCGACCTCGCGCTGAGCTACGCCGCGGCGAATGGCGGCGGCCGCGCAGGCATCATCGAGACCACCTTCAAGGAAGAAACCGAAACCGATCTGTTCGGCGAGCAGACCGTGCTTTGCGGCGGCTGCGTGGAACTGGTCAAGGCGGGCTTCGAGACGCTGGTCGAGGCCGGCTACGCGCCGGAGATGGCGTACTTCGAGTGCCTGCACGAACTCAAGCTGATCGTCGACCTCATGTACGAAGGCGGCATCGGGACGATGAACTACTCGATCTCGAACAACGCGGAATATGGCGAGTACGTGACCGGACCCCGGGTCATCGGTGAGCAATCGCGCGCGGCGATGCGCGAGGCCCTGCGCAACATCCAGACCGGCGAGTACGCCAAGAGCTTCATCCTGGAGAACCGGGCCGGAGCGCCGACCCTTCTTTCGCGTCGTCGCATCACGGCGGAGCATCCGATCGAGCAGATCGGAGCGAAGCTGCGCGACATGATGCCGTGGATCAGAAAGAACAAGCTGGTCGATACCTCGAAGAACTGACACCCGCGGGACGCGTGGGCCGTGTCTGATCTCCACCGG
>JAEUMW010000218.1 GCA_016791345.1 Betaproteobacteria bacterium
CACCAACCTCGAACTCTTTGCCGCCGGCGTGCGCAACACCGTCGGCTTCGACTGGAATCCGGAGGATCGTACCCTCTGGTTCACCGACAACGGGCGCGACATGCTCGGCGACGATTCGCCTTCATGCGAGCTCAACCATGCACCGAAGGCCGGGCTGCACTTCGGCTTTCCCTTCTGCCACGAGGGTACGTTGCCCGACCCGCAGTTCGGCGACAAACGAAAGTGCAAGGAATTCGTGCCACCGGTCGTCAAGCTCGGGCCTCATGTGGCTCCGCTCGGCATGCGCTTCTACACCGGCCGGATGTTTCCCGATAGCTATGCCAACCGAATCTTCATCGCCGAGCACGGTTCATGGAATCGCTCGAAGAAGATCGGCTACCGAGTGGTAGCTGTCGACGTCGACAAAGGCAAATCGGCGAAATCCACCGTCTTCGCCGAGGGCTGGCTGCAGGGCGAGGAAAACTGGGGTCGCCCGGTGGACGTGCTGGTGATGCCGGATGGCGCCCTGCTGGTATCCGACGATCAGGCGGGGGTGCTTTACCGGATCAGTTACCGCGGCCCCTGAACGCGGCGGATGGGCGCAGCGACACGACGATGCCGGGGTCGGACTGCTCGAAGCTGGAGGGATTCAGGCCCGCCACCAGCGCTTGCAGTGCGACATAGTCGACCTTGCCGCTGCCCAGAAGCGGAAGCTCCTTGACGGGGAAGATGTTGCGGGCCACGGCGAGTTCGTGTCCCCCGAGCTTGCGCGCGGCTTGCAGCAGTGCCGTGCGATTGAGCTGGAAGTCGGTGGTGAAGAGCACCGTGCTCTCGCCGAGTTCGGGAACCACCAGCACCGTGGCTGCGTGCTGATGGTCGGGCGACGCATGGCGGGCAATGCGCTCGACAGCTTCGAGCGAAACCATCTCCCCCGCCACTTTGGCAAAGCGCTTCACGCGGCCTCGCACGCTGACGAAACCCTCGTCGTCCATCTCCACCACGTCACCCGTGGCATACCAGCCCTCGCCCAACTCGGAACGGGGCCGCTGCAGTGCGCCGGGATCTTCCTGAAAGAGATACCCGAGCATGACATTGGGGCCCCGCACATGGAGCTCACCGCCCCTTGCGATACCAGGCACCGGCACGATCCGGTGCTCGATATTGGGGAGTAAACGGCCCACCGTACCGGACTTGTAGGAAAGGGGCGCATTCAGCGCGAGGACCGGCGAGCACTCGGTTGTGCCGTAGCCTTCCGTGATGCGCAGACCGAACTTGCGCAGCCAGATGTCGGCAACATGCTCGTCTAACTTCTCGGCACCCGAGACCACGACGCGCACGCGATGGAAATCGTACGGATGCGCATTGCGCGCATAGTGGCCGAGGAACGTGCTGGTACCGAACAGGAAGGTGCAGGCCTTCTTGTACGCAAGTTCCGGAATCACGTGGTAATGCAGCGGCGTCGGATAGAGCAACACCTTGGTTCCGGACACCAGCGGCATCAGCGTGCACGCCGTCAGGCTGTACGAGTGATACATCGGCAGCGCATTCAAAAACTTGTCCGCCGGCGTGAAATCGATCACGGCGCGCATCTGCGCCACGTTCGCCAGAATCGACGCGTGCGACAAGACGACACCCTTGGGCGTCCCTTCGGAACCCGAGGTGAAAAGGATGACAGCCGGCGCCGTCGGATCCTGATCGACCATGGCGCGCCGGGGGTTCCGGAGTGCCCATCCCACCAGCCAAACCTTGTCGAGCAGCGTGAGCTGGTTCTTCATATCCTCGAGAAAAACGACGTCCACTTCGTCGAGTTCGAGTCGGATTCCCTGTTCCTGCAACGCGTCGAGAAACTTCCTGGAGGTGAGCACCAGCCGTACTCGTGCAGCGCGGCAAGACGCCTGGACGCCCGTGCGACCCGATGTGAAGTTGAGCATGGCGGGCACTCGACCGATTGCGTTCAAGCCGAGCAGCAGGCATAGCGTTGCAGCACTGTTCGGCATCAATACGCCCACGGTCTCGCGCTCACGCGTGATGCCCGTCAACAGGCGTGCGAGCGCCAAGCTTGCCTTGATCAGATCGCCATATGTCTTGGCCGGACCCTGACTCTCTTCGAGAATCGGCATGCCGCGGCCCCAGCGGTCGACTGCAGACAGAAAGGCTTCGAACAGCGTCTGCGGACTTGGCGAGGCGGCAGCGACCTGCTGCAGCATGCGCTGCATATGGGCTGCCGCCTGCTGCCGGCGCAACTTGAGGGACCCATCCGGCGCAACCGGGGATCGCGCGAGCCGTCCGACCGTCACGCGTACTTCGGTTCTACCTCTCTGGACGGTGCCTCCCGGCACCTCGCCGAAACGGCTCATCGTCAAGCCGTCGATGCCGACCGGAAGGATCGCTGCCCCCGTCTTCAGCGCCGCCAAGGCCGCTGTGTCGTACAGCTTCATCAGACTGCCACTGCGCGTGCATTGACCCTCCGGGAAGACAAGCACCGGCGTTCCCTTTTCGAGAAGCCGCGCCAGACGCTTCACGGAAAGCGCCTCCGCCTGATCGATCACAGCGTGCGGAAAGAGCTTAAGCAGCCACTTGAGGGGCCCCCGGTATTCGGCCGGGGAAACGACTGCAATCGCCGGGAATGGCAGCAGGCTCAGAAGGAGTGGCGCGTCCAGCCAGGACTGATGATTGGATGCGACGAGGAGACGTTCTGGCAGCGGTCCGAGCGCATGACTCAGACGTACCCGAAGGCGGCCGCGAATGATGAGACGGAGCAGTGAACGCGCGAACGAGACCACGAAAGACTTCCAAGTCAACTCAGTTCCAAACCTTACCTTCTATCGGGAACGAGCGGTCGCGTCAACCGGACGAACGGCGCGAACTTCCACCTAAACGGAAACCGCAACAAACCCCGCCACTGAGGGCTGCCGGAGAGTTTCCGGTATGCCGCAAATCCCTCTTTCTCAACCCTAAAAACACAAAATCTAACAAAACGTTAGATTTGATTTTGGAGATTTCCCTGGCATTAAATACGCTTGACGAGGATTCGCCATCTTTGTCGCGAACTTGTCACTTTAACGCGTTTATCCAGGAGAACACAAATGAACATGATCGTCCCGCCCGCGCTGCTGATCCCTGAACAAGTTGCCGGCCACGTGTCCGAAGACGGGGTCGACTACACATTCTCGAATCAGCTGCGGGCTTCCTTCCGCAAGGACCAAGGGGCGATCTGGTCACGCTGGAATCCTTCTCCACGTCCGTGCTTCAATCCGCGACTGCTCGCGGACATCCGCTCGTACTATGATTTTCTTTCCGCGACCTCCGGCAAGATCACTGCAGGGACCGAAGAGCACAACATCAACTACGTGGTGCTTGCCTCCGAGATACCCGGTGTGTTCAACCTCGGTGGCGATTTGGACCTCTTCAAGATGCTGATCGGAAAGCAAGATCGCGCCGGGCTGTTGTACTACGGCCGCGCCTGCATAGAAGTCCTGCACCGGAACTACATCTCGCATGAGCTACCCGCTACGACCATCTCGCTGGTGCAAGGCGAGTGCCTGGGTGGTGGATTTGAGGCAGCCCTGTCAAGCGACGTCATTATCGCGGAAAAGGGTTCCAGATTTGGCTTCCCCGAGATCCTCTTCAATCTGTTCCCGGGCATGGGTGCCTACTCCTTCCTGGATCGCAAGGTCGGACAGAAGCTGGCGGAGCAACTCATCACGAGCGGGCGGCTGTACTCGGCGGAAGAGATGCACGCGATGGGCGTCGTCGATATGGTTGTGGCGGACGGCGAGGGGGAAGCCGGTGTATCCTCCTTTATTTCATCGCGCCAGCGTACCCAGGTGGGTCATTTTGGCCTCGCGGCTGCACGGCGGCGTGTTCATGGAATAGACTTTGCTGAATTGATGGATGTCGTTGAGATCTGGGTAGACTGCGCTCTGCGACTCAATCTGCGGGACCTCAAGCTCATGCACCGTCTGGTGTCTCGTCAGAATGGGCTTGGCGAATCGCGTGAGGTCCATTGATATTCAAGGAAGGGGGCTTGATGGAAGATCACCAGGAGTCTGCGCAGAGGGCGCGACGCCGGTCAATCGAGGTCCTTGAGTACAGCATTCAAGACGTCGCTGAAAAGCTCGGGATCCCCATCCAAAAGCTCCGCCGCTGGGACGATCAAGGGGTGCTTGTCGCGCGCCGCACAGACGGCGGGCACCGTCGCTACTCCAAAGAGTTGATCGATCGCCTCATCGCCTCGTCGGCAGGTACGTTGCAGGCGACGAGCAATGAGGAATTGGAGACTGTCCGGCGCTCTCTAGACGAGAAAAGGCGAATCATCCGTTTGCTGCTCGAAAGCGAGCAGCGCTACCGTGATCTCGTTGAAACCACCCACGATCTCATCTGGACCACCGATTCGCTTGGCCGCTTTACGTATCTCAACATCGCGTCGAAGGATATCTTCGGACTTTCCAGCAACGAGCTCCTCGGGCGCTGCTTTTTCGACTTCGAAGCACGTCCCTCTCATATTTCCAACCGGCGCTTTCTAGCCACGCTCAAGCGCGATGGAGAAGTACGCAACTACGTAAGCCACCTCGTTACCGCCGACGGACTCGATCGTTGGATAGGCATCAACGCTCGCATCATCAGAGACGAGCGCGGCGCACTACTCGGGATCCGTGGTACGGCGCGCGACATCACGGAACAGCACAATGCGACGCTGCGCATCGAGCATCTCGCTCTGCACGACGCGCTAACGGACCTGCCGAATCGCGTCGCGCTGCAAAAGACCGTTGAAACGGCCATAGAAGAAGGAAAAGTCGGAGGGGTGCTTTTCCTGGACATTGATCACTTCAAGTACATCAACGACAATTTCGGCCACAAGTCTGGCGATCAATTGATCGTTGGGGTAAGTGGTGCGCTGCGAGAGTTGTTACGCGGCCATGACAGCCAGTTGTACCGCATCGGCGGCGACGAGTTCGCGATTCATTTGCCTGGCGCCTTGCGCAAGGAAGCGATCACGGTCGCAGAGAAAGCGCTCGAGGGTATTCGTCACTACCGCTTTCATCCACCGGGCCAATCCAAGGTTTCTAACCTTACAGTCTCCATCGGCATTGGACTTTACCCATTCCACGGTGGCGACTTGGTCGGGCTGCTCTCGAACGTTGACATCGCGCTCTACCAAGCCAAGGACCATGGCCGCAACCGGTTCGTGCTGTCCGATCAGGACGCGAACAATATTCGCAGCACGCACAAGCGTGTGCACTGGGCGAAGAAGCTGCGAGATGCCCTCGACGAGGACCGATTGGTATTGTTTTGGCAACCGGTCGTTCGACTGTCAGACCAGCAGCCAGTGCATCACGAGATCCTCGTTCGGATCAAGGAGCAGGACGGCTCGATCATCGCTCCAGGACATTTCATCGAACTGGCCGAGTCGCTCAACCTGATCCAGGAAATCGACATGCGCGTGGTGCAGAAGCTGCTCCGGCACATGGAGGCCAACCATCAGGACAACAAACGGCTGCGCTACTTCGTCAATCTGTCCCGGGTCAGTATCTCTGATCAGCATTGGATTCGCCGTTTTCACCGGATGCTCTCCGAGAGCCGCGTGAATCCCAGTCAGCTCGTGTTCGAGATCACGGAAACAGCTGCAATGTCGGAGATCGATGTCACGCTCTCCTTCATCCGGCAGCTCAAGGACATGGGTTGCCGATTCGCGCTCGATGACTTCGGCGCGGGCTTCAGCTCGTTCTACTACCTGAAGCGATTCGACGTCGATTACCTGAAAATCGATGGCAGTTTCATTCGCGACCTGGCGACCGAAGAGGCGAGCCGGATCTTCGTGAAGGCGCTGAACGATGTGGCGCGCGGCCTGAAGAAGCAGGTGATCGCGGAATGGGTGGAAAACCAGGATGTGCTGCGCGCCCTCGTCGACATGGGCACACAATACGGACAAGGCTTTCTATTCAAGCGCCCGGTTCCCCTCGAGTCCGACCTCCTGATGAGGGCGACGCCTCCCTCCGTGGCGCAGCGCTGAAAGATCGTCCCCGATCTTATCGACCGACGCGCAAGCGCCTGTCGATCCATAGCAGTCCCATGATTGTCTTGGCTTCCGTGATCTCGCCAGATTCCAGCAGCGAGAGCGCCTGATCGACCGGAAGCGCAACCGTCTCGAGGAACTCGCCCTCCTCCCCGGGATGGCCGACGTAGCGCAGATGCTGCGCCAGGTAGAACTCGAGCTTCTCATTGGAGTAACCCACGCAGGGATACGCCGTGAACAGGTGGGTCCACTCCAGCGCCTCGTAGCCGGTTTCCTCCAGCAGTTCCCGCCGCGCGGTTACCGCATGCGCCTCGCCGGGGTCGATCTTGCCCGCGGGGAGTTCAAGAAAGTGCTGATGCAAAGGATAGCGGAACTGGCGCTCCACCAGCACGGTGTGTTCATCGAGCATCGGCAGGATGATCACGGCACCGGGATGGACAATGTACTCGCGCAGTGCCGTCTGCCCGTCCGGAAGACTTACGTTGTCCTCGCGCACCTCGAGCAGCTTGCCGTCATAGACGAGCTTCGAATCGAGAGTTCTCTCAGTGAAATCGCGCATGGTTGTGAACCTTCGAACTGGATGCTGGAATCAGTCTCGTGATTCTGGGAAAGGGTAGAAGAAGCTAGCGGAGATTGGTCCGCGCAAGATCGACCAGCTCCGACATCCGACCATCGAGGACTGCTTTCAGCGCAAACAGTCCGAAATGCTCCGCCTGTCCCAGTGTCGTTCGGGGCGGCATGAGCAGTTCCTGACGCGCACTCACGACATCTATCAGTGCGGGTCCGTCGTGCGCGAGCGCTGCAGCCACGCTTTCTTCGAGCTTATCCGCGACGTCGACGCGCACGGCGAATATTCCCATGGCCTCAGCCATCGCCGCGAAGTTGGGATTCTTGAGCGTCACTGCAGTATCCGGCAGGCCGTTGGCTTTCATCTCGAGTTCTACGAAGCCGAGGGTTCCGTTATTGAGCACACGACCTGACCGGAAGATTCGTCTGGGTGAGCGTGATGAAGTCGCCCATCATCATGCTGAACCCCCCGTCGCCGCTCAGGGCGATCACCTGACGCCCCGGGCATGCTGCCTGCGCGCTGATCGTCTGCGGCAGCGCGTTTGCCATTGAACCATGGCTGAATGACCCGATCAGACGGCGCTTCGAAGTGACCCTCAGATAACGGGCTGCCCATGCCGTGGGAGTACCGGCGTCGCAGGTGAAAGTCGGCCAACGTTGTGGACATGAGCGCCCCCGGTAGTCGGAAGATCGATTGTCGCTTTCGATGCCAGGCTGGAATGCCTGCCGGATCGTTCGTCTCGACTCGAGGCGGCGTCGACCACTGGCTCGAACGGCAATTGCGATGACTGCGAGGCCGCCGCCAATCTGCTGCCGGTCGGGATGAACATCAGAAGTCTTTATTGCTCAGCCATCGGCATGCGAGCGCGCCAGCAGCAACACGAGAGAGCGCGGCGCGATCTGATAAGTCGGCGCATTCGCCAAAGGTGCCTCGTCCCACCGGCGCACGTCATCGGGTGCGGCAAGGAAGGTATCGACACAGCGGCGCCACGGCCCCTGGAGATCGCGCACCGGCGGGACCTCGAAATCGAGGGCCTCCCAGTATGCGTTCACCATCAGGTGCATTACGCGTGGTGAGCCGGGAGTCTGGATGGTGGCCGCGAGGCTGTGCGAGCTCTCACCCCAGTCCGGCGCACCGAGACGCACGCCGTGCCATTGCAGCAGCGCCTTGTCGAGCAGGGTGCGCAGCGTGAGATCGTGACAGCTGCGCGGGAGATCGCGATGCAGGCGCAGCGCGATCAGCTCCCGCACGAAACGATGGATGTCGGCGTGCCGCTCGACGTCGGTCCAATCGAACCATCCCGTCTCGCCATCGCAGCAGTAGGCGTTGTTGTTGCCGTGCTGTGTGCGCCGTACCTCGTCTCCCATGAGGAGCATCGGCGTGCCCATCGCGAGCAGAGTCAGCGCCAGGAAATTTTTGATCTGCCGATTGCGCAGCTGCTCGATCGCGGGATCGTCGCTCGGCCCCTCGACACCGCTGTTCCAGCTGCGATTGTCGTTCGCCCCGTCACGGTTGTTCTCGCCATTCGCTTCGTTGTGCTTGACGTTGTATGAGACGAGATCGTTGAGCGTGAAGCCGTCGTGACACGTGACGAAGTTGATGCTGCGCTCGGGCTCGCGTTCCGACTCCAGGTACAGGTCCGGACTGCCGGTGAGCCGGGCAGCCAAGGCCGGCACGGTGCCATCGTCCGACTTGACGAAGGCCCGCACGTTGTCACGAAAGCAGCCGTTCCACTCCTTCCAGCTGTCGCCGCTGAAACTGCCGACCTCATATAGCCCGGCGGCGTCCCACGCTTCGGCGATGAGCTTCACGTTGGCAAGCAGCGGATCCGACTCGATGTCGTGCAAGATGGGCGCCGAAGCCATGGGCTGACCGGCGCCGTCGCGCGTCAGAGCCGACGCCAGATCGAAGCGGAAGCCATCGACGTGCATCTCGGTCACCCAGTAGCGCAGACTGTCGAGGATCATGCGCCGGACCACGGCATGATTCGCGTTCAGCGTGTTGCCGCAGCCGGTGAAGTCAGCGTAGGTTGCACGGTCGCCACCGAGGATGTAGTACGTGCCGTTCGCCAGCCCGCGAAAACAAAGCGTAGGGCCGTCGGCGCCGCCCTCCGCCGTGTGGTTGTAGACGACATCGAGAATCACCTCGATGCCGGCGCGATGCAGCGCCTTGACCATGTCGCGGAACTCGTCGAGCGCTTCCAGGGGGCCGGGGCGTGAACTGTACGGCGCGTGCAGCGCAAAGAAAGAGAGCGGCTGATAGCCCCAATCGTTCACCCGCCCGGGCGGTGCCGCCTGCGCATCGAAGGCGTAGACCGGCAGCAGCTCCACAGCGGTGATGCCCAGATCCTGCAGGTACGGAATCTTGTTGATCAGCCCGGCAAAGGTTCCACGACGCTCGGCGGCGACGCCCGAATTCGGGTGCCGCGTGAAGTTGGCGAGGTGCATCTCGTAGATCACGGTGTCGGCGAACGGACGGCGCGGCTGGCGATCCCCCTCCCAGTCGTAGGCGCGCGTGTCGACGATGACACTCTTGAGCGCAGTCGCAGTGTTGTCCCCAGGCGCCGCGGCCGCGTTCCGGCTGCGTCCCGGTGGTTCCTCGATGCTTTTGCCGTAGGGGTCGAGAAGCAGCTTCTCCGGGTCGAACCGCAGTCCGCGCTCCGGTGCGAACGGACCGTGCACGCGATAGCCGTAGCGTTGGCCGGATTCCACACCGGCCACGAACGCGTGCCAGTAGTGGAACGTACGATGATGAGGCGGATCGAGACGGATGACGCGGCTGGGCGAAGCGTCGTCGACGCGATCGAAGAGACAGAGTTCGACGGCGGTCGCGCGCCTTGCGTACAGGCTGAAGTTCGCGCCGCCTGCGCACAGCGTGGCGCCGAGGGGGAAGCTCAGCCCTGGCGCAACGGCATGAACGAGATCCATACGAGTCAGTTGCCGGGCGACGGCTTGTGGCTGTGAAGCACGTCCGCGTGGACGGTCTGCCGGACGACCGCAGCCGGCAGGCGCTGCGGGCTGCGACTCACAGGCGTCGTCTGCACCGCGTGGTGACGGGCGAGGATCTCCATACGTCGATCAGCGAACGCGCGTTGCTGCCGGGTAGTCGGCGAGAACCGTCGCGTTCTCCTGGCGGATGCGCCCTGCCGGAATCGAGGTGTCGACGGCATGCAGGCGCCGCAGCATCGGCGCCTTCCCTTCTCCCGTCACCAGCCAGAGGATGCGACGCGCCTGATTGATCGTGCGGTACGTCAACGTCATCCGGCGCCGACCCATGTACGCGCCACTGGTGACCGCGACGTCCGCGTCAGCCACGTCGAGCACGGCATCGTTCGGCACCAGCGAGGCGGTATGCCCATCCGGCCCGAGACCGAGGTGGACGAGGTCGAGGATCGGTGGCTCGCCCGCCAGTTCGCGCAGCGTGGCAGCGTAACGTCCCGCAGCAGCGGCAAGATCGCTGTCCTCGACCGGCATGGCGTGGATCTGCGCGGCGGCGAGCGGTGCGTGATCGAGCAGGCTCGCACGCAGGTGGCTGAGATTACGGTCCGGATCGCCGGCCGGTGCAACGCGCTCGTCCACCTGCACCACCTGCACGTCCTTCCACGGCAGTTCCATCCCCGACAGCGCGCGCAGCATCACCCATGGAGTCTGCCCGCCGCTCACCGCAAACGTGAAACTCCCGCGCGCGGCGACCGCGCTGCGCGCCTCCGCCGCAATGAACTTGGCGGCGGCGTGGGCCACGGCGTCCGCACTCTCGAATACTTCGATCTTCATCTCTGCGTCCGCGGCACTATGCGGCCGGACCCGACACGACTGGGTTGTGCCAACCGCCAGCCGGCACCACGCCGTCGCCGGCCACCTCCGGTCCCCACGTCCCAGGGGCATACTCGTGGACCGGGGTGTCCGCCTTGAGCACGGAATCGACGATGCGCCACGCTTCTTCCACGTAGTCCTCGCGCGCGAAGAGCGTGCGATCACCCGCCATGGCATCGCCGAGCACGCGTTCGTAGGCGTCCATTTCCTGCGCACCCGGCCGGTTGCTCGCGAGCAGCTCGACCTGTTCGCCGATCATGGCCTCCGCCTCATCCATCACGGTCAGGCCCATGGCAAGGCTGATGTCGGGGCTGATGCGAAAACGGAAATAATTCGGCGCGCCGGGGCAGTGCGGAAAGATCTTGGGTGCATGGCGCATCCGCACGAAAACTTCCGTGCACGTCACCGGCAGTGACTTGCCGGCGCGGATGTAGAACGGCACGCCTGCCCAGCGCCAGGAATCGATCTCCAGCCGCAGTGCCGCAAACGTTTCCGTCCTGGAGTCCGGTTTGACACCGGGCTCGGCCAGGTAGCCGCGAAACTGGCCGCGCACCAGATTCTCCGCTGTGATCGGCGGAATCGCCTTCAGCACCTTCACCTTCTCGTCGCGCTGCGACTCGCTGTCGGTGCGCGCGGGCGGTTCCATGCAGAGATTTGCGAGTACCTGGAAGAGATGATTCTGCACCACGTCGCGAATGGTGCCGATCTGGTCGTAGAACGACCCTCTGCCCTGCACGCCGAAGTTCTCCGCCATCGTGATCTGCACGCTGTTGACATAGCGGCGGTTCCAGAATGGTTCGAGCAGGATGTTGGCGAAGCGGAAGAAGACCATGGTGTGCACCGGCCGCTTGCCGAGATAGTGGTCGATGCGGAAGACGCGATCCTCGTCGAAGGTGCTCATGAGTATCTTGTTGAGCGCCTGCGCCGAAGGCAGATCACGACCGAACGGCTTCTCGACCACCACGCGCGCGCCCTCTGTGCAGCCCGACTTTGCGAGTTGCTCCACCACCAGCCCGAAGAGCGAAGGGGGAATGGCGAGGTAATGCGCCGGACGACTCGCGCCACCGAGTTCCTTGCGGATCGCCTGAAAGGTCGCCGGATCCGCATAGTCTCCATCGACATACCGTAACAGGCCGGAGAGCTTCTCGAAAGCTGCAGGATCGAGGCCGCCATGCTTCTCCAGGCTGTCGCGCGCCCGTGCCTTGAACTGGTCGAGATTCCATCCTGCCTTCGCCACGCCGATCACCGGCACGTCGAGGTGGCCGCGCTTCAACATCGCCTGCAGCGACGGAAAGATCTTCTTGTAGGCAAGGTCGCCGGTGGCACCGAAGAAAACCAGCGCGTCGGAATGGGGCTCGGTCATCGTGGTTCGTTCCTTTTTCGACTCGTCACTTGCCGGCCGACTTCTCGAGATGCCCGCCGAACTCGTAGCGCATGGCGGAGAGCAGCTTGTCCTGGAACTCGGCCTCGCCGCGCGAACTGAACCGCTCATAGAGCGCCGTGGTGAGCACGGGCGTTGGCACGCCCTCGTCGATGGCCGCCTTGATGGTCCAGCGCCCTTCGCCCGAATCCGACACGCGCCCGGCGAACTTCGAGAGCTGCGGATCCTCGATGAGCGCGCTGGCGGTGAGATCGAGCAGCCACGAGGCGATCACGCTGCCGCGCCGCCACACCTCGGAGATGTCGGCAAGATCGAGGTCGTATTGATAGTGCTCCGGGTCGCGCAGCGGTGTGGTCTCGGCATCCACTTCGCGCTGGCGCTTGCCCGCGTTGGCGCCGCGCAGCACGTTCAACCCTTCGGCGTAGGCGGCCATGATCCCGTACTCGATGCCGTTGTGCACCATCTTCACGAAGTGGCCCGCGCCGTTCGGCCCGCAATGCAGATAGCCCTGCTCCGACGTGCCTCCGGCCTTCCCGCGCCCCGGCGTCCGGTCGATGGTGCCGATCCCCGGAGCCAGCGTCGCAAAGAGGGGGTCCAGATGCTTCACCACTTCCGGCTCGCCGCCGATCATCATGCAGTAGCCGCGCTCGAGACCCCACACGCCGCCGCTGGTGCCGACGTCCACATAGTGCACGCCCTGCGGCGCGAGCGCCTTCGCGCGCCGGATGTCGTCCACATAATAGGAGTTGCCGCCGTCGATCAGGATGTCACCCGCGTCGAGATGCGGAAGAAGATCGGCGATCGACTTGTCGACCACTGCAGCGGGCACCATCAGCCAGACGGCGCGCGGCTTCGCGAGCTTGCCGACGAAATCCGCGAGCGACGTCGCTCCCGTCGCCTTCTCCTTCACGAGTTCCTGCACCGCTGCCGTCGACATGTCGAAGACCACGCAGTCGTGACCGTTGCGGATGAGACGCCGCACCATGTTGGCGCCCATGCGGCCGAGCCCGATCATTCCAAGTTGCATTCTCGTTCCTTGTGGTGGGTGCGCGACGCGCGTTGTCAACCGCCCTTGAGCTTGCGATAGCGCCGGATGAGCGCGTTGGTGGAACTGTCGTGACCGAGCTCGGGCTCGGCTCCCGACAGCTCCGGGATGATGCGTTTCGCCAGCACCTTGCCGAGTTCCACGCCCCACTGGTCGAACGAATTGATGTGAAAGAGCGTACCCAGCGTGAAGACGTTGTGTTCGTAGAGCGCCACCAGCTTGCCGAGGGCAGCCGGCGTCAGACGCTCCAGGAGCAGCGTGCTCGAAGGCCGGTTGCCCTCGAACGTGCGATGCGGCACGAGCCAGTCGGGCGAACCCTCTGCCTTCACCTGCTGCGGCGTCTTGCCAAACGCGAGCGCCTCACCCTGCGCGAAGACGTTCGACATCAGGAGGTCGTGGTGCTCGCCGAGTGGATTCAGCGTCTGGCCGAAGCCGATAAAGTCGCAGGGCACGAGTCGCGTGCCTTGGTGCAGCAGCTGATAGAACGAGTGCTGGCCGTTGGTGCCCGGCTCGCCCCAATAGACCGGTCCGGTGTCGTAGTCGACCGCGATGCCGTCGAGCGTCACGCGCTTGCCGTTGCTCTCCATGGTGAGCTGCTGCAGGTAGGCGGGGAAGCGCTTGAGATACTGGTCGTAGGGGAGCACCGCGACCGTCTGCGCATCGAAGAAGTTGTTGTACCAGAACGTGAGCAGCCCCATCAGCACCGGCAGGTTCTTCGCGAAGGGGGCCGTGCGGAAATGCTCGTCCATCTCGTGGAAGCCCCCGAGCATGGCGCGGAAGTTGTCGGGGCCGACTGCCAGCATGGTCGACAGACCGATCGCCGAGTCCATCGAGTAGCGACCGCCGACCCAGTCCCAGAAGCCGAACATGTTGGCGGTATCGATGCCGAAACTGGACACCGCCTCCGCGTTCGTGGAGACGGCGACGAAGTGGCGCGCGACCGCGCTAGCATCCCCGCCCAGGCGCTCCAGGGCCCAGGCACGCGCCGTGTGGGCGTTGGTCATCGTCTCCAGCGTGGTGAACGTCTTCGACGAAACGATGAACAGCGTCTCCGCCGCGTCCAGATCGTGCACCGCTTCTGCGAAGTCGGTGCCGTCGACGTTGGACACGAAGCGAAACGTGAGCTCGCGCGCGCTGTAGTGACGCAGCGCCTCATAGGCCATCACCGGCCCGAGATCGGAGCCGCCGATGCCGATGTTGATGACGTTGCGGATGCGCTTGCCGGTATGCCCCT
Source organism: Betaproteobacteria bacterium (assembly GCA_016791345.1). Classification (NCBI taxonomy): domain Bacteria; kingdom Pseudomonadati; phylum Pseudomonadota; class Betaproteobacteria; species Betaproteobacteria bacterium. Next base: position 14,036 of record JAEUMW010000218.1, read on the forward strand.
GCCACGCACCGTCGCGCACCCGGTTGGCGAAGTCGCTCATCTTGTCGAGCACGGCGTGCACGTGCGGCACGACGTTCCCGCCGTCGACCACGATCGATGCGCCGCGCGGCGCGCGCAGCGCCACATGCAGCACCGCGCGGTCCTCCGTGATGTTGATCTTCTCGCCGCGGAACATGGCGTCGATGCGCGCGCGCAGACCCGCCTCCTCCGCCAGCCGCAGCAGCAGCGCCACCGTCTCATCGGTGATGCGATGCTTCGAGTAGTCGAGGTAGAGGCCGACCGCATCCAGCGTGAGCCGCCCGCCGCGCTTGGGATCATCGGCGAAAAGCTCGCGCAGATGCAGAGGGCGCATTTCCGCGGCGTGCGCAGCGAGCGCCTTCCACGCGGGTAGCGCGGTCAACGGTGAAGTGGCAGTCATGTGGGGCTCCCTTGATCGACCTTCTTCGGGCGTGCCTTCGCGGGCTTCGCCGGCCTGCGGGCCGTTCCTGCCCACAGCCGGAAGCCGCCGATGAAGGCATTTGCGTTGTCACCCGCCCGGCAGCCGGGGGGCATCTCCTTCAGTTCCTTCGCGTTGCCGCCGCCGATCACGATGTCGTCCGGCTGCAGCGCGGCCTTGAGCAGTTCCACCACGTCGGCAACGGACGCGCGCCATTTCTTCTTGCCGCGCTCGGTGAGACCGCGCAGCCCGATATAGTCCTCGTACGTCCCCTTGCGATACGGCAGGTGCGCGAGTTCCATCGGCTCGATGATGCCGTCCACGATCATGGTCGACCCCAGCCCGGTACCGAGGCCGAGGAACAGCATCTTGCCGCCGTTGTAGCTGCCGAGCGCCTGCATCGCCGCGTCGTTGACGATCTTCACCGGGCGGCCGAGGACCCCGGCGAAGTCGAAGCCGACCCAGCCCGCCGCGAGGTTGCGCGGCTCGGCCACCGGCCGATCGTGCAGCACCGGACCGGGATAACCCATCGCCACCACGTCGTAGTCCCATCCCTGTGCGAGGGCCTTGACGCCCGCGATCATCGCCGCCGGCGTCATTTCGGGACCCGAAGGAAACGCGCGGCGCTCCGTCTGTCCCGTCGCGAGGATCTTGATGTGGGTGCCCCCGATGTCGATCGCCAAGACCTTCATCGCCGGTGTCTCGCCATGCGACCGACGTACCCTAGCCAACCTTCTCGAGCGCTGCACACTTGGAACCGATGACCGCCATCATATCGTTCCACGACTTCACGAACGAGGCGGCGCCCTCTTCCTGCAGACGCGCCGCGAGCGCACCGACATCGACGCCGGCCTGCGCGAAGGACGCGAGCACCGACGCGCTGTCGCCGCCGTCTGCAGCGATCGGTGCGCCGACCTCGCCGTGATCGGCAAACGCCTTCAGCGTCCCCTCCGGCATCGTGTTGACCGTGTACGGCGCTGCCAGCACCTTGACGTAGAGGATGTCCGAAGCCTTCGGATCCTTCGTTCCGGTGCTT
>JAEUMW010000219.1 GCA_016791345.1 Betaproteobacteria bacterium
GATCTGCGCCAGACGCTGCGCACGGTCGTCAACGTGCTCTCGTCGCACCTGGGCGTCACGCGCGCGATGGTGAGTCTTATCGCAACCTCCGGCGATCTGGAACTGGTGGCTGCCTCGGGCGTGATGACCGCGGACGAGTTCGCGCGCGGACGCTTCTCCCGCGGCGAGGGCATCACCGGGCGCATCCTCAAGAGCGGCGTGCCGGCGGTGGTGCCCGACGTCTCGAAGGAACCGCTGTTTCTCAACCGCACCGGCTCGCATAGGGCCGCACCCAACGAAGTGGTGTCCTTCGTCGGCGTCCCGATCAAGGTCGGCAGGCGCATGTTCGGCGTGCTGAGCAGCATGCGCGCGCACGGCACCGTGGCGACCAACTTCCAGCGCGACGTGCGCTACCTGTCCATGGTCGCCAACCTGATCGGGCAGACCGTCAAGCTGCACGAGAGTGTCGCCAGCGAACGCGAGACGCTGATGCAGGAGAACTCGCGCCTGCAGAAGGCCCTGCGCGGAAAGTACACAATCGACAACGTCATCGGACGCAGCAAGCGCATGCAGGAGGTGTTCGCGCAGGTGCACCAGGCGGCGCCCGGACGCGCCAGCGTCCTCCTGCGCGGTGAAAGCGGCACCGGCAAGGAAGCCATCGCGCGCGCCATCCACGTTCTGAGCACGCGGAAGGATGCGCCGTTCGTGAAGGTGAACTGTGCGGCGCTCTCGGAAACGCTGCTCGAGTCGGAATTGTTCGGCCACGAGAAGGGGGCCTTCACCGGCGCGATCGGCGAGCGCAAGGGGCGTTTCGAGCAGGCGCACGGCGGCACGCTCTTCCTGGACGAGATCGGCGACATCTCTCCGGCATTCCAGGCGAAGCTCTTGCGCGTGCTGCAGGAGCGGGAGTTCGAGCGGGTGGGCGGCAACCGCACGCTGCACGTGGACCTGCGACTCATCACCGCCACCAATCGCAATCTGGAAGAGATGGTGAGCAAGGGAGAATTCCGCGCCGATCTCTATTTCCGCATCAACGTCGTCTGTATCGTGCTGCCGCCGCTGCGCGAGCGGCGCGACGACATCCCGCTGCTCGCCGAGCATTTCCTCGACCGCTTCAATCGCGACAGTGGCCGCAAGGTGTCGGTCGCCCCGGGCGCAATGCGCATCCTTGCGTCCTGTTACTGGCCGGGCAACGTGCGCGAGCTGGAGAACTGTCTCGAGCGCGCCGCGACGATGGTGCGCAGCGACGTCATCTCCGAACAGGACGTTCCCTGTCAACGCGATCAGTGCCTGTCGTCCACGCTGTGGAAGTATCAGGACGTGCGCGCGCTTTCCGTGCCGGTGGTGGTGGTGCCGCACGATGACGGCGGGTTTGCCGCAGCACACGCGGCCGATGGAGCGCACGACACTTCTGCCGCCGGCGGGGCGAGTCCGCGCGACCGGCTGGTGCAGGCGATGGAGCGTTGCGGTTGGGTGCAGGCGAAAGCCGCCCGCCTGCTCAATCTCACGCCGCGACAACTCGGTTACGCGCTCAAGAAGCACAACATCGAAGTCAAACGGCTGTAATCCTGCCGGCGAGCATTCCACCACGCGCTGCACGTTTGAGCGTGTTCGGTTCACAACAGTCGCCTCCTCTTTGTAAGCAACACGACACTCCTGCGGATTTCGCTGACAGCCTGTAACCAACTGACGTTATTGGTGTTTCAGGCATTTGTCCGCGTGGCATACGGCTTGCCATTCAAGCCTCGACAGGAGCCGTCGACCGCCGTGCGGTGATCTCGCGGTTCCACGGGTGTTCCCTTTCACTGCCCAGGAGTCCGCGATGCAGGAAACCGTTGACCTCTCCGCTGCCAGCACTACGCGGTTGAAACCGCTCGGTGCGGCGATCAAGGTCGAGGTGGCTGGTGCCACCGGTCACACCGGGTGCAGCACCACCGGCGGCAGCGGCAAGTCGAGTTGCGGATCCGGCGCGGGCGCCGGTGATCTCGCGCCCGAGATCTGGGAGAAGGTGAAGAACCATCCCTGTTACTCGGAAGAAGCGCACCACCACTACGCGCGCATGCACGTCGCCGTGGCACCGGCCTGCAACATCCAGTGCAACTACTGCAACCGCAAGTACGACTGTTCGAACGAATCGCGCCCCGGCGTGGTCTCGGAGCGGCTCACGCCGGAGCAGGCGGTGAAGAAGGTGATCGCAGTGGCGAGCGAGATACCGCAGATGACCGTGCTCGGGATCGCCGGGCCGGGCGACGCGCTGGCGAATCCGAAGAAGACGTTCGCGACCTTTGGCATGCTGCAGCAGCAGGCGCCGGACATCAAGTTGTGCCTGTCCACCAACGGCCTCGCGCTGCCGGATTACGTGGACGAGATCGTCAAATACAACGTCGACCACGTGACGATCACGATCAACATGGTCGACCCGGCAGTGGGCGAGAAGATCTATCCGTGGATCTTCTACGATCACCGTCGCATCACCGGCTACGAGGCCGCGAAGATCCTCACCGAGCGCCAGATGCTCGGCCTGGAGATGCTGACCGCGCGGGGCATCCTGGTGAAGGTCAACTCGGTGATGATCCCCGGCGTGAACGACGAACATCTCGTCGAGGTGAACCGCGCGGTGAAGTCGCGCGGTGCATTCCTGCACAACATCATGCCGCTCATCTCGGAGGCCGAGCACGGCACCTACTTCGGACTCACCGGGCAACGCGGTCCGACGGCGCAGGAGCTGAAGGCGCTGCAGGACGCGTGTGAAGGCGAGATGAACATGATGCGCCACTGCCGGCAATGCCGCGCCGACGCCGTCGGCCTGCTCGGCGAGGATCGCTCCGCCGAATTCACCACCGACAAGGTGGAGAACCTGGAGGTGGTCTACGACCTCGAGCGGCGCCGTGAATACCAGACGCATGTCGAAGCGGAGCGGCAGGAGAAGGTGCGCGCCAAGGCGGCGGCGCTGGCGGGACTCGACGCCGCAGCGAGCAACATTCAGCTCCTCATCGCCGTGGCCACCAAGGGCGGCGGCCGCATCAACGAGCACTTCGGTCACGCCCACGAGTTCCAGATCTTCGAGGTGTCGGCGAGCGGAACCAAGTTCGTCGGGCACCGGCGGGTCGACCTGTACTGCCAGGGCGGCTACGGCGACGACGAGGCGCTGCCCTCGGTGGTAAAGGCGATCAACGACTGTCATGCCGTGTTCGTCGCCAAGATCGGCGCCTGTCCGCGCGACGAGCTGAAGGCGGCCGGCATCGAGCCGGTGGAGCGCTATGCCCACGAGTTCATCGAGCAGTCGGCGCTCGAATACTTCAAGGAATACGCGGCGCGCGTGCACGCCGGCGAGATCACCCACTCCGTCCGCGGGGATGCGGCGATCCGCCAGGGCGCCTACGTCGCCGCGTAGCTGAAACCGTTCTCACGATAAGGAGACCATCATGGCCTACAAGATCATCGGTTCCATGTGCACGGGCTGTTCGGCCTGTGAGCCGGAGTGCCCCAACGTCGCCATCCGCGAGAAAGGTGGTGTCTTCATCATCGATCCGGCCAAGTGCACCGAATGCGAAGGACACTTCGACTCGGCCCAGTGCGTTGCCGTGTGCCCGGTCGACGGCTGCATCAAGAAGGTTTGAGACACCATGCTGCCCAATCTCACCGTGACCGCCGCCGCGCGCAAGTTCATGAACCGCATGGTCCGCTTCGGCGGACAGGGAGAGGAGGCGGGTTTCCGCCTCACGGTCACCGCCGGCGGCTGCTCGGGCTACAACGCGGAGTTCACCGTCGAGCGTGACGCTGCGCCCGGCGACGCCACTCTGGAGTTCGACGGCCTCAAGCTCTTTCTTCCCGCCGAAAGCCGGCTGCTGCTCGACGGCGTCATCGTCGACTTCGCCGACACACCCACGGCGACCGGTCTCACCTTCTTCAATCCGAACGCCGGTCCCTGCGCGTGCAGCACGAGCGCGCCGGGCCCCGCGGCAACCCCGGGCGTGACGAAGATCGAGATCGGTGCGATCCGGCGTGGCTGAGACCAGTGCCGTAACGGCGGAATTCCCCGATGACGCCGTCCTCGGCCATGGCCTGCCAGCGCCGGTCGAGGTGCTCATCCGCGAGGCCGGACACCTGTACCACGAGCCGGCGCTGGCGCAGCAGAAGCTGGAGGAGGCGTGCGCGGCTGCGTCGGGTCATCCGGCAACGCTCATCGCGCTGTACCGCTTCCACTTCTACGGCAACCGCCTGGCTGCGGCCCGCGACGTGGCAGTGGAGGCGATGCGCTGCGCGGCACGCGAGCTCGGTCTGCCCGAAGACTGGCGCTACGTCGCACCGGACCCCGACCTGTTCGACGGCATGGAGTCCTTGCCGCGCTTCTACCTGTTCTCGCTCAAGGGCTACGCCTATCTCAGCCTGCGTCTCGGTGACGAACAGGACGGCACCGAGGCACTTGCCCTGCTGCGGCTGCTCGACCCGCTCGATCGCGTCGGTGGAAGCGTGCTCGAGAAGGTGATCGAACGCAGGGGTGTGGACGAATACGCGGACCACGAGGGCCCGCAACCGTGAGCAGGAACTTGCCCGCGTCGCCCGATCGCACGGACGACATCCCTGCGGTCGACTGGCAAGGCACCCCGCTCGACTGCGCAGGCTGCGTGAACCAGCCGCTCAAGCAGGCTGGGCGCTGCGCGCCGCTCCACGCCTGCGTGTTCGACCGCTACGCGCGCCGCATCGACCGCTTCTTTCGCTGGAACCGCAGCACGGCGAACGATTATCTCGACCATCCCTACTTCGAGGTGCGGGCGATTGCCTGCAAGCACGCCGACCTTTTCCGGCTGACGAAGCTCGCCGACGACCCCGACGAGACCGTGCGCCTGTCGGTCGCGACACGGCTGCCGCAGCGCCTGCTGGCGCGCCTGCGCGACGACCCGCACCGCGAAGTGCGCATCCGCGTGGCACTGCGCCTCGATCCCGCGGCGCTCGGCGCACTCGTCGACGACCCCGACTACTACGTGCGGGTGCTGGTGGCGCGCCGGCTGCCGGGCGCCCTGCTGCCGCGCATGCTCGACGACCCCGACCGCGAGGTGCGCCTGGCGGTGGCCGAACGCATCGGCATGCCCGCGCTGCTGCGCCTCGCCGACGACCCCGAGATCGCCGTGCGCCGCGTCGTCGCGCGCCGGCTGCCGCTCGCCCTGCTCGACCGCCTGCTCGATGACGAAGCGTGGGAGGTGCGCTGGGAGCTCACCCAGCGCGCCGGCCCGGCACTGCTCGCCCGGCTCGCGCAGGACGCAGATGCCGAAGTTCGCCGCGAGGCCCACGCGCGCCTCGCGCACGACCACGGAGAGGAACGCCATGGCTGAGATCTCGCGCGACAGTCACGTGGTCGAGCTCGACGCGCCGCCGCGCTTCGACTACGGCGAAAAGGTCCGCAGCCGTTACACCGTGCGCAACGACGGCACCTTCCGCGGCAAGGACATCGGCGAGGTGCTGGTGAAGAAAGGCGATGTCGGCTACGTCACCTCCATTGGCACCTTCCTGCAGCAGTTCTACATCTACGGCGTCGATTTCGTGGAGCGCGGCTATCGCGTCGGCATGAAGGGGCGCGAGCTGGAATCGCTCGACGAGGCCGGCGCTGACGACGAGGTCAACTGGGGAGAGTAGACAGCTCATGGAACCGCGCGAACCGAGGTACCAATGGGGCCAGCCGGTGGCGGCCGTGCAGGATCTGTTCAACGACGGCACCTATCCTGACCGCGCCGACGGGGCACTCCTGGTGGAATCCGGCGCAGTGGGCGAGATCGTGCGCGTTGGACACCACGTCGATGCGAATGTCCCGGTGTATCTGGTCGAGTTCGCGGGCAGCGTGATCGGCTGCACCGAGGACGAAATCGTGCCCGCGTGAGGCGCCATGAGCGCGCAGGTGACTTCCGAGCAGGGCCCGTCGCAGGTCACGACTGCCGGCGAACTCGATCGCCGACGCGTGCTGCGCGTGCTGCGCGAGCGCGTCCGCTACCGCTACGTGCGGCCGGTGCTGCAGGCGGCGGAGGGCGGCTGGCGCATCAGCAGTCCGTGCTGCTCGCGCAACGTCGACTCGGCGGGCGGCATGATCGACATCGCATGGCTCAAGCCGGTCGCAGACGGCTGGCGCATCTACTACAAGGATCACGCGGCGAAACGCTGGACCGCCTACCGCGACGGCCGCCTCAGCGACCTCCTGGAGACGCTGCGGCTCGACCCGGAGCGCCGCTTCTGGCCGTGACGCGACGAATGTCATGATCTACCTCGACAACAACGCCACCACCCGACCCGCGCCGGAAGTCGTCGCGGCAGTGACCGCCTGCCTGCAGGACGACTGGGGCAACCCGTCGTCGAAGCATGGGCCCGGTCAGGCAGCAAAGACGCGCGTAGCGCAGGCGCGGGGCGAGGTCGCACGCCTGCTCGGGGCACGACCCGCCGAAGTCGTATTCACGAGCGGCGCCACCGAGGCCAACGTCTGGGCGCTGCGCGCCGCGGTTGCACGCACGCCCGGGCGCCGCCGCATCGTCGTCTCCGCGGTCGAACATGCCGGCATGCTGCGCGCCGCGCAACGGCTCGCACGCGAGGGCGTGGCGGTCGACATCGTGCCCGTGGACCGCACCGGCCGGCTCGACCTCGACGCGCTCGAGCGTGTCCTTCAGCCCGACGCCGCCCTGCTCGCGCTGATGGCGGCGAACAACGAGACCGGTGTCCTGCTCCCGGTAGCGGAAGCCGCTGCGCTCGCGGCACGCCGCGACGTGCCGATGCTGGTCGACGCCACGCAGGCCGTCGGCCGCGTGCCGGTGAACTTCGCCGAATGGGGCGTCGATCTGCTGACCTGCTCCGCGCACAAGTTGCACGGGCCAAAAGGCGTCGGCGCGCTGGTCGTGCGCAGAGGGTTCGAACTGCCACCGCTCATCGACGGCAGTCAGGAACGCGGCCGGCGCGGCGGCACGGAGAACGTGCCGGGCATCGTCGGCTTCGGCGTCGCGGCAACACTCGCCCACGACACCCTCGACGCCGATGCCGGGCGCATGGCACAGCTGCGCGACGCCCTGGAAGCGGGGTTGCGGGCGCGACTGCCCGCGATGCGCGTTCACGGCGAAAGTGCACCGCGCCTGCCCAACACGACGAGCCTGCGCCTCCCGGGCATCGAGGCGGAATGGCTGCTCGACCGGCTCGAGCGCGCCGGCATCTGCGCCGCGTCGGGTTCGGCCTGCAGCGCAGGCGGCACGGAGCCATCGCACGTGCTGCTGGCGATGGGCGCGAGGCGTGATGAGGCGCTGGAGACCATCCGCATCTCGCTGTCGCGCGCGACGACCGCCGCCGAGATCGCGCACGTCGTCGAAACGCTCTCTGCGCTGGCCGGTGGCTGGAGCCGCGCCGCCTGATTTCCCAACCCTCATCCTCACCGGAGCCACCATGAAAGTGATGATCCGCAAGACCTCCCAGGGCGCCCTCTCCGCCTACGTGCCGAAGAAGGACCTCGAGGAGCCGATCGTGTCGATGCAGCGGCCGGAGATGTGGGGCGGCACGGTGACACTCGCCAACGGCTGGGAGCTCGAATTGCCGGCGCTCGCCCCCGAGACGCCGCTGCCGATCACGGTCGAGGCGCGCAAGGTCGCCGGCTGATGGCGCTCACGGCGGACGACCTGACCACCCTGGCAACGCTCGCCGGTGAGGCGCCGAACGCACGGGCCGCCGCAGCGGCGATCCGGTCGAAGTTGCCGGGGCTGCACGCGTCGGTGGTGGATGCGTTCGATCTGCGCGAGGAATCTCCTGTGCTGCAGGCAGGCGCCCTGAGCCTGTACCTCATGAGCTGCGACGGTCACTGCTGGTCGGTGACCGGTGACCCGGCACAGGCGGGCGCGGTGGTGGTCACGGAGTCATCATGAATACACCGGAAGCGGGCACGAGTCTGGTCGCGGAAGTCGAGCACGTCGCGCTGTCCGACCCCGACATCAGCACGACGGAGCTCGATCTCGTCGCGGCTGTGCTGCGCTCGCCGCACCTTTCCTCCGGCAATACGGTGGCGGCGTTCGAGGAGCAGTTTGCCGCCTATGTCGGTCGCGACCATGGGGTTGCGGTCGCAAGCGGCACGCTGGGCGCGTGGCTCGGTCTGCGTGCGCTCGGCATCGGCGCCGGCGACGAGGTCATCGCGCCGGCCTACGCGTGGCACCAGATCGCCCATGCCGTCGTGCTCGCCGGCGCAACGCCGGTGCTGGCCGACATCGACTACTGGTCGCACTGCGTCGCGCCGAAAGCCGTGGTCGAGAAGATCGGCCCGGCCACCCGTGCCATCATTGCGGGCAACACCAACGGCCACCCGGCGGCGTGGCGCGAGCTCACCGCGCTCGCCCGCGCACGCCGTCTCGCGCTCATCGAGGATTCGACCGAAGCCATCGGCTCGCGCTACCTTGGCCGGCGCGTGGGCGGCTTCGGCGACATCGCCGTGTTCGACTTCTCGCAGCCCTCGGCGCTCTGTTGCGGCGAGGGCGGGATGGTCGTGACCGACGACCCCAAGCTGGCGACGGAGCTTCGTTACCTGCGCGCGCGCAGCCTCGCCGACCGGCGTTCGGTGTCGGTCGGCAGCCGCGTGCCACTGCAGACGGCCATGAGCGAGCTGACCGCCGCCCTCGGGCTCGCCCAGCTCGCGCGCGTCGTGCAGATCCTGGAACGGCGCAAGCGCGTCGAAAGCTGGTACCGCGACGAGATGCAGTCCTTCGAGGGCATCAAGCCGCCCTACGAGGCGCCGGACATCGACGAGGTGCACTGGATGCTCTACGTCGTGCACCTGGGCACGCGCTTCACGGCGAGCGCGCGTAACCAGATCGTCGACGATCTCGAGACCCAGGGCATCGAGACTGCAGCGTTCTGCCTGCCCCTGCACCGACAGTTCGCCTACGCCGAGCGCAGTGCCGCCCGCGGTGGCCTGCCCACGACCGAGCGCATCGCCGACCGCAGCCTGGCGCTCCCCTTCCACGGCCACCTCGATGCCGAGCGGGTGAAGTACATCGTCAAGACCTTGAAGGACGCATCCGTCAACGTCGGCGCCGGTGCCGCCATCTACCTCTAGAGGACCGCAGCATGACCCTGCCCACCGCCCTGACCGACCGGCTGCTCGCCGGTACCGTCGTTCCCTACCTCGGTCCGCGTACGCTCGAACTCACACCCGAATACGCCGTGCCGGCCACGCCAGAGGCACTCGCCGCGCGCCTCACCGCAAAAGTGTCGGTGCCGTACCGGATTCGCGGACGGCTCACGCAGTCGGCGCAGTTCATCGAGAACTTCAAGCACCGCCGGACCCTCGTCGACCTGATGGACGAGGCGTTCGCACAGCCGCCCGTGCCTTCGGCCCTGCACCGCGCGCTCGCGCGGATCGCGCCGCCGCTCGTGGTCGATGCGTGGTACGACAACGCCATGGCTGCTGCGCTTGCCGACCGGCGCGACTGGGGTCAGGTGCAGGGATTGTCGCAGTCCGAGCATTTCGGCACGTGGACCGGCTGGTACGGCGCGAGCGGCGCACCGGTGCCCGATCCGGACCCGCAGTGGAAGACGATCCTGTACAAGCCGCTGGGCGCCCAGGCGCCGGCCGGCAACTATCTGGTGTCCGACTCCGACTACGTGGAGGTGCTGACCGAGATCGACATCCAGACGCCGATCCCGCGTGAAGTGCAGGCGTTGCGGACCGGCCGCGGCTTCCTCTTTCTCGGCTGCCGCTTCAACGATCAGTTGCCGCGCGGCTTTGCGCGCCAGATCATGAAGCGGTCGAGCGATCGGCACTGGGCGGTGCTGCCGGATGAGCCGACGCGCATGGAGGCGCGCTTCCTCGCCGAGCAGGGCATCGAGCGTATCGCCGTGCCGCTCGATGCGTTCGCCGAAGCGCTGTGCGCGACGCTGGAGCCCGCCTGACCTTGTCGGCGATGTCGCCCTGTGCGGCACACCGCTCAGGCGACGGCTGCCGCCGGAGGTTTCCTGCCGAGCGCAAGAAGCGCCGGCGTCTGCGCTTCGATGTGGTGCCGGGTGGCAGGATCGAGCGTCCGCAGCCATGACTTCGGCAACCGGCGCGCGCCGCAGCGGGCACCGGCGAGCATACCCGCGAGCGCCGCATTGGTGTCGGCGTCCTCGCCACGACTGACGACGGCGATCAGGCACGCTTCGAAGTCCTCGTGAGCGAAGAAGTGATGCAGCACCGTTTGCACGGTGTCGACCACGTATCCGCTTGCCCGCCCGGGATAGCGCGTGAAGCGGAACTTCGGCTGCTCGGCGAACAGCCGGTCGGCGAATGGCCTGCAGTCCACGGTGGCGCCTCCCAGGATCAGCATGCTCGCCATGCGCCCCAAGGTGAGCGCGGCAGCATCGGACAGCGGGTGGTTGTGCGTGATGTGGGACTGCCCGAGCGTCTGCCGCTGGAAGGCTGCGTCGTCCGCCAGGGTCGCCAGCACGACCGGCAGATTGCGCATGACGGCGCCATTGCCCGCGTCGCCCTCGCTCGGCGGGGCGCTCAGCGAACCGTCAGCGATGTAGCGTTGCAGGCCGCGCCGGCACGCATTGCCGCAGTCCACCGGCTTGGCTTTGAGCCAGCGGACGAAAGCATCGGCGACCGCGCGCAGGTCCCAGCCGCCGCAAGCGACGAGCGCATCGCCCAGGGCGAGGCTCATGGTGGTGTCGTCCGTCACCTGTCCGGCGGCGAGTCGCAGCCAGCCGCCCCCGGTCATGTGGCGGAACGTGCCAAACTTGTGCGCGATCTCGCGCGCCGTCATGAACTCCACCGGCGCGCCAAGGGCGTCACCGATCGCAAGCCCGAGATAGGCGCCGAGCGCGCGGTCGTGAAGCTCGCTGTCAGACATACGCCGCCTTCACTTCATAGTCACCGCCGATCACCAGCGCCTCGCCTTCGCCCGAGAGCGGCGCTCCGGGAACCAGCCCCTGAAAGAAGACGAGCTTGGTCGCCGGCACCTCGGCCTCGAGGATCCAGTCGCCGAACTCCTCCGCACGCTCGCGCGACAGACTGAATGACACCAGGTTGTTGAGGCGCAGCACGCAGGCACGATCACGCAGCGAACCGCGCACCACCGCCTGCTCGGCGAAACGGTTCACGCCCCGCCACAGGCGGACGAAAGTGCGCCCCGGCATGCCGAAGCGGCCAATGAACCATTGCGCGTACTCGAACAGCAGATCGAGCTGTCGGTCGATGTCGTTGTTGTGATAGCGGCTGCTCGCCTTGTCCTCCAGGTAGCGCAGCCACGCCGGAGACGGGAAGCGCCCCAGCGGTTCCCGGTGAAACGTGGGTGCCAGGCCGAAGCGGCTTTCCACCCATCCCTTCATCACCGCGCCAGCGGCACCGTTGGAATCCATGCCCCAGCCGGCGAGCAGTTCGCGCCAGGTGGCACGGTGGCGGCGCCCGGCAGCCGCGCCGTGGGGCGGCGGACGCCGGAACACGAGCTCCATGTAGTGCGCGAACGTCTGTCCGGCGGCGGCTGCGTCGGCGGACGCATCGAGCATGCGAAACAGTCCGGGCACGCTGGCGCGCGTGCCACGCACGTGAAGCTGCTGCGGACGTGCGTTGAACTCGGTGGAGGCGAGCACCCACGCCGGTACCTTGACGAGGTTCGTGCCGTAGACATACGCATGCGCCTGCGGCGGTGCACTCTCTGCGCTCACGGAGCCGGCTGCCGCATCACCCCGTGCTCACACCGGCCGGTGCTCCCGCACCTTGACCTCGCCCATGGTTCGCAGCCCTTCCTCGAAGCTCACCTCCGGCCACGTTTCGGCGAACCCAGCCGCGGCATCTGCGACCGCCCCGAGTTTGCCGGCACTGTCGAGCTTCTTGAGATCGCCCTTCTCGATGCGGAAGAGTTCCAGCAGCTCGTTGTAGACGGTCGCCTCGTCGAGCGGCAACACGTACCACCTGGCCCCGGCGTACGGGATCTGGTAGCGCTTGGAGATATCGAGGTTGGTCGCGAACAGAAAATACTTGCCGGCCGGGGCGATGCGCTCGCCCAGCACCTCGCACACCAGTTCGAGATGTGCCAGCGAGGCGACCACGCCGGCAAAGAACGGAAGCGTCGTCGCGCCCTGATCCGCCACGGTCATCACCTGCATGACTTTCACTTCCGGCGGTCTCGCCTCGTTCGAGAGCTGCGGGGCGAACTTGAGCGCGATCTCGCCGCGAAAACCGAAGCGTCCGCCGTCGCCGACAGCGCCCTTGTAGACGGGCGACAGCAGGCGCTTTTCCGACTCGAGGCCGGCGAGCGGGGTCTTATCTATGGTGGTCATGGAGGTTCCCTTCGTCGTTGCGTAGAAAATTTGCCGTCTTGAAGAATGCACGCCCGAGTTCGTCGCGCAGTTCGACGTCGGCGACGGTGTCAGCCAGGGCGCGCGTCATGCACGCCATCCAGGCGTCGCGCTCTGCGACGCCGATCGCAAACGGCACGTGCTTGCGGCGCAGGCGCGGCTGGCCGCGCACCTCGGAATAGCGCTGCGGACCGCCGGTCCACTCGATCAGGAAGCGCACCAGCACCGCCTTCACCGGCGCAAGGTCGGCCGGATGCATGGCGCGGACCGTCGCCGCCTCGGGCAGCGAATCCATGTAGTGGTAGAAACGTTCGACGAGACGCTCGATTGCCGCCTCGTCGCCGATGCGTCCGAAGTGCGGATTGTGGCGCACGGTGGACCCGCCGTTGACCGCGGGCTGCGACGCCACGGACGGCGCAGCGACCCGCACCGGGTTCGACGCCGGCAGCGCACCGAGCTCCAGCTCGAGCGCGCGGGCTTTCTCCGAGTCGGCAATCGGACAGTCCTCGCGCGTGTCTTGATCAGGTCGTGAACACATTGTGGTTCGATGCCTCGTGCATAGGCGTGACACCTCGTTTCAGCAATCGGCGTACCGGACAGGCGTAGTTACACGTCGCTTCGCCGCCGACTGCCGCAACGGCGGGGCTGTCTGCGGTCTCCACGTTCGCGTGCACATCGGCTCCGCTCGCGTCGTGCTGTGTGTCGTTCCTCACAGCGACGCTCGTTTTGTCGTGTTTCACACATTGCCCAACCGCTTCGCAAGACACCTGAAAATCACCAGAACACGCTGAGTATTCATGGAGTTGCGTTACCTCCGTCGGCGTGGCACGGCGGTTGCGGTAAGGGGCTCGCACCGGACGTGTTGGTCCGACGAGTGACTTAAGACGAAGACCTATAAAGGGCACTAGTTGCTGCAGACCGGTGGCATGGCAACTGGCGGGTGCATGGTGCACCTCAGCTCAACGAATGTTTTAAGGAGATA
>JAEUMW010000220.1 GCA_016791345.1 Betaproteobacteria bacterium
CGCGGCGTGCCGATCTGCAGGTAGATGAGCACGGCTGCGATCGGCAGGAGCGCTGCGATCACGAAGACGAGGACGCGCGAGCGCGGGGCCGGAGTCGTCGGATGTGCAGCACCAGGCTGCACGTCTTCCAGCATGCGGCGCGCGAGCTCGTCGCGGTCCTGCTGCCATAGCTCAGGTGAGAGCGTGCCGAGCTCCAGATCGCCGTCGAGCTCGCGATTCTGCTCGCGATAGATGGCGAGATTGGCGGCGCGGCGGTCGGCCGCGCGCGCACTGCGCGATCGACGCAGAAAAGGGGGCAAGGCGAAGGCCAGCGCGAGCGCGACAAGGCCGGTGCAGACGGCAACGAACGCGGTCAAGGTGTCTTCCGGACGTTGTCGGAATCGAGGAGCGCAGCGGCAAGGCGCTGTTCTTCGACGCTGAGCGGGGCGGTCGCGGGGCGTGCGGCACGACGCCTCATGAGCACGAACCAGACAGCGACGCCGAGGGCGAGCAGCGCGAAGGGGCCGACCCAGAGCAGGTAGGTGGTTCCTTTGACGGGCGGCCGATAGAGCACGAAGTCGCCATAACGGGAGACGAGGAACTGCGTGATCTCGCGGTCGCTCTTGCCCGCTTTCATCATCCCGCGGATCTCGCGGCGCAGGTCTTCGGCGAGATCGGCGCGCGAGTCCGCCAGCGTTTCGTTCTGACATACGAGGCAGCGCAACTCCTTCGAGAGTGCGTGCAGTCGCGCCTCGATCACCGGATCGTCGGCGGCCGGGGGCGCCTCGCGGGCGAGCGCGCCGCATGAGAGCAGCATCAGCGCAAGCAGAAGCAGGCTGCGCATCACGCCGCGAGCTTCTTCACCAGGGGAAGGATGTTCTGCTGCCACGCCTCCGGCGTGAGCGGGCCGATCTGCTTGTAGCGGATGACGCCGTCGCGGTCGATCAGGAACGTCTCGGGCACGCCGTACACGCCGAAGTCGATGCCGGTGCGCCCTTGCGCGTCGACCACGCTCAACTGGTACGGATTGCCGAATTGCGTGAGCCAGGCGAGCGCATTCTCGCGCTGGTCCTTGTAGTTGAGCCCGACGATGGGCACGCTTCCCTGCTTCGCGATCTCCATCAGGAACGGGTGCTCCTCACGACAGGACACACACCACGAGGCCCACACGTTGAGGAGCCACACCTTGCCCTTCATGTCGGCGACCGTGAAGCGCTCGCCGGGGGCGTGCAGCTGCGCGAGATCGAAGGCCGGCGCCGGCTTGCCGATCAGCGGGGACGGCACTTCCGACGGCCTCAGGCCGAGGCCGACGAAGAGAAAGCCGACGACGACCGCGAAGATCGCCAGCGGAATGACGAAACGGGTCACGGGCGTTGGGTTCCCGGCACGAGGCCGGTGTCCGGCGGCGCCGGCGGCAGAGGCTGCTGCTCCTGCGATCTCGTTCGCGTGGAGAAACGGTAGCGGCGGTCGCTGACGGCGAGCAGTCCGCCGAGCGCCATCAGGATGCAGCCACCCCAGATCCAGTCGACCAGCGGCTTGTAGTAGACACGGACGATCCAGGCGTTCGGACCGATCGGCTCGCCGAGCGAGACATACAGATCGCGGAGTAGACCCGTGTCGATGGCGGCCTCGGTCATCGCCATGCCCGATGCCTCGTAGACGCGCTTCTCGGGGTGCATGACTTCCACCACACGCTCACCGGCGAGCACCGTGACCGTGCCGCGTGCTGCGCGATAGTTCGCGCCGGCGCGCTCCTCGACGCCGTCGAAGCGGAAGGTGTAGCCGCCCGTCGTCGTCGTCGTGCCGGGTTCCATCTTCACGTCGCTCTCGGTCTCGAAGCCGCCGACGACGGTGATACCGAGAATGAACACGGCAACGCCCAGGTGTGCGAGGTGCATGCCCCAGGTGCTGCGCGAATGCTTCGACAGGCGGCGCCAGAGGCTCTGTCCTCCCCTAGCGTGCGCGGTGCCAGCGAGCGACACGATCACCGCGGCGACCACCCAGAACGCGAGCAGGAAGCCCACCGCGATAAGCGGCGTCCAGGTGCCCATGACGAAGGGCAGGACGACCGCGGCCGTTACACCAGTGGCGAACGCCCAGCGCAGGCGCACGGCGAGCTCCGGCAGCCGCGCCTCTTTCCAGCGCGCGATCGGACCCACCCCCATGAGGAACACCGCCGGCGCCATCAGGGGAACGAACACCGCGTTGAAGTACGGCGGTCCCACCGACAGCTTGCCCAGCCCGAGCGCGTCGATCGCCAGTGGATAGAGCGTGCCGAGCAGCACCGTGCCGGCGGCGACCAGCAGCAGCACGTTGTTGGCGAGCAGCATCGACTCGCGCGAGACGAGTGCGAAGCTGCCGCCGAGCCCGACCTTCGGGGCGCGCCAGGCGTAGAGCGCAAGCGAACTGCCGATCACGATCGAGAGGAAGGCGAGGATGAAGATGCCGCGCTTGGGATCGGTGGCGAAAGCGTGGACCGAAGTGAGCACGCCGGAGCGAACGAGGAAGGTGCCGAGCAGCGAAAGCGAGAACGCGGCGATGGCGAGCAGCACCGTCCAGCTCTTGAAGCTGCCGCGCTTCTCCGTCGCGGCAAGCGAATGGATGAGGGCGGTGCCCGTGAGCCACGGCATGAAGGACGCGTTCTCGACCGGATCCCAGAACCACCAGCCGCCCCAGCCGAGCTCGTAATACGCCCACCAGCTGCCGAGCATGATGCCGAGCGTGAGGAACATCCACGCCACCGTGGTCCACGGTCGCGACCAGCGCGCCCAGGTCGCATCCAGCCGACCGGAGATGAGCGCGGCGATGGCGAAGGCGAAGGCGACGGAGAACCCGACGTAACCCATGTACAGCATCGGCGGATGCACCACCATCGCCGGATCCTGCAGCAGCGGATTGAGATCGCGCCCCTCAGCGGCCGCCGGCAGCAGCCGGTCGAACGGGTTCGAGGTGAGTAGCAGGAAGAGCAGGAAGCCGACGCTGACGAGGCCCATGACGCCCAGCACGCGCGCGACCATGTCGAGCGGCAGATGGCGGCTGAAGACGGTGACCGCCACCGACCATACCGTGAGCATCAGCGTCCAGAGCAGCAGCGATCCCTCGTGCGAGCCCCAGGTGGCGGCGAAGCGGTAAGGCAGCGGCAGCCGCGAGTTCGAGTGGCTGGCAACGTTGAGCACCGAGAAATCGTTGTTGACGAACGACCACGCGAGACAGCCGAAGGCGATCGCGACGAAGACGAACTGTCCCTGC
>JAEUMW010000221.1 GCA_016791345.1 Betaproteobacteria bacterium
GGCGCGCGAGCGTGGACTTGCCGGAACCCGAGTGGCCGACCACCGCCACCTTCCTGCCGGCCGGAATCTCGAAGCTCACGTCGTGGAGGATGGTGCGCTTCGACTCATAGCCGAAATGCACGTGCTCGAAACGGACCGTCGACGGTCCCGCCGGCAGGGCAACGGAATTCGCAGCGTCCTCGATTTCGCGGTGCTCCGTGAGCAACCTGAACATGCGGTCCATGTCGATCAGGGCCTGCTTGATCTCGCGGTAGACCATGCCCAGGAAGTTGAGCGGGATGTAGAGCTGGATCAGCAGGCCGTTGATGAGCACGAGGTCACCCAGCGTGAGCGTGCGCGCGACCACCCCCTCCGCCGCGAAGATCATGAGGAGGGTGACAGCGATGGCGATGATGAAACTCTGTCCGACATTGAGCAGCCCCAGCGACATCTCGTTCTTCACCGCCGCCGACTCGTACTGCTGCAGGTTCTCGTCGTAGCGGCGCGCTTCGAAGTCCTCGTTGTTGAAGTACTTCACCGTCTCGTAATTCAGAAGGCTGTCGATCGCGCGGGAGTTCGCCCGTGAATCCAGCTCGTTGGCGCGCCGCCGGATATCCATCCGCCATTCCGTGACCGCGACGGTGAACGCGATGTAGATCGCCACCGCGCCGAAGGTGATCGCCGCAAAGCGCCAGTCGAACTTCGTCAGCAGCACCGCGGCCACCAGCGAGAATTCGAGCAGCACCGGGATGATCGAGAAGAGCATGTAGCTCATGAGCGTCGATACGCCCCGCGAGCCGCGCTCGATGTCGCGCGACACGCCCCCGGTCTGTCGTTCCAGGTGGAAGCGCAGCGACAGCGCATGCAGGTGACGGAAGACGGTGAGCGCGATGCGCCGTATGGCGCGCTGGGTGACGCGCACGAAAACGACGTCGCGCAGTTCCGCGAAGAGGGTTGTCGACAGCCGCAGCGCGCCGTACGCCAGGAGCAGCGTCAGCGGCAACACGAGCACCGCCTGTTCGGCACTCAGCGCATCGACGATCTGCTTGAGCAGCAGCGGGACACCGACGTTCGCAAACTTTGCCACCGTCAGGAAGACGAGCGCGACCACCACGCGCCCCTTGAACTCCCACAGATAGGGCAGCAGCAGCCGTATCGCGTGCCATTCGCTGCGTCGGGCGGCGGATGCCGCCCGCGGTCGCGCCTCGGCCATCGGCGAGGCTTGTGTCAAGCGCGTCTCCCGGCGCGCCACAGAACGATCGCCGCCACCACCCAGCACAGGGGCGCCAGCCAGATGAAAACTGTCGCGGCGGCAGGCAGCGATGAAATCCCCAATGCCACCACGCCACCGCGCAGCATGGTGGCAACAGCCAGAGTCGCGGAGAGTCGTCCCGCCATCTGCCCCTCGCGGCCGGGCTTGCCCAGCGAGAGCGCATGGGCGACCAGCACGGCGTTGACGGCTCCCCACGCGCCCCCGGCGAGAAACTGCGTTGCGGTCAGCGGAATCAGGCCCGGCACCACGGCGGCGGCGGCACAGAAGAGCGCACCCGACAGTGCGGCCCAGCCCAGTGCCGCGAACGCACCCCAGCGCTTCGACATCCCGCCCCCGGCAAACGCGAGCAGGCTCGTCCCGACGGCAAACACAGGCAGCAGCCACGGCAGCGCATCGGGCGAGGCAAACTGCCGGTAGAGCGGCGTTGTATTGATGTTCGTGTGCACCTGCATGCCGATCGCGAGCAGAGCAGCAGCGATGAAGAACGCGGCAACCGTCCCGCCCCGCACCGGCGTGGAGGTGGACGACTCACTCGCTCCGGGCGTGGCGGTATCGACCACGAGGGCGCCGCGCCGCTCGGTCAGCGCCAGACCGACCATGACGGCCACCAGCGTCGCTGTCGCAACCAGGAAAGGCACCCGCGGGTGCACGTGCTGGGCGAGCAGTGCGAGATACGGTGCGGCGGCAGCGGCAAGCGCGGTGCCGACCACCACCAGCGTGCCAAGCAGCGGCAGGGCGGGCTTCGGCGTGCGCTTCGCCACCAGCGCCAGCGCGGGGGCGCGCAGCACCGACGACGCAATCACCCAAAGCAGCGTGCAGGCGAGGAAGAGTGCAGGCGAGCGCAGGTCGGCAACTGCGGGCAGCGCGACGAACGCGATCCCGGCAATCACGGTGATCGCCAGCAGCCAGGGACCGATGACGCGCAGGACCGTGAGCGCCCGGTCCGTAGCTCGCCCCACCACCAGGTCGCTGAGAGCAAAGACGGCCTGGTCGGCGACGAGAATCCAGACGACGGCCGAGCGCGGTATGCCCGCGGCGGCGGCCAGTTGCGGCAGATAGACGACGTATGCGATCCAGGTCGCGTTGGCGACACACTGTATCGCCGCGAGGAAAAGGGTGAGGCGCAACGGCAGCGCGGGACGCGGAGTCATGGCAGCGGATGGCTTCCGCAGCCGATATTAGCCCAGCAACGGCGAAGCGCCCGCCCGGAGAAAAAAAAACGGGCGCAGATTGACTGCGCCCCAGGTACCAAAGGAGGAGGATGAAGACACAGAGGATGTTTTCTCCATGCCCTCGCCCGCTATATAAGCCATATCCATGCCACAGCCGACAAATCCAGGAAATGCAACGACTTACCTCGATCCAGCGACTTTGAGAGGCGGCTCCGATGCCTCGCGCTGGTGCAGTATTGGTGCTGCAATGCACCATTTTTCGACCGTCAGAGCTTCACCAGGGTGGCACTCAGCGCTGCGTGATCCGACAGCTTGGCCCAAACCTCCCCGTGATGGACGCGCGCGTGCCGGACCCGGAAGCCGCGCACGTAGATGCGATCGAGTGCGAAGACCGGCAAGGCTGCCGGGAAACTGCGCGCGGGCCGGCCGCGATACGTTTCGAACGCTTCGTGTACCCTGAGACCGGCGACG
Organism: Betaproteobacteria bacterium; assembly: GCA_016791345.1. Lineage (NCBI taxonomy): Bacteria > Pseudomonadati > Pseudomonadota > Betaproteobacteria > Betaproteobacteria bacterium. The sequence continues at coordinate 2,896 of JAEUMW010000221.1, forward strand.
AGTTCCATGCTCGCCTGGCGGCGCCAGTCGTTGAAATCACCTGCGATCACGAGTGGTGCGTCCTGCGGCACGAGACGCTCGATGCGCTTGCGCAGCGCTTCGAGCTGACGCCGGCGCCAGCGCGCCGCCAGCCCGAGGTGGACGTTGATGCAATGCAGGGGCTGGCGCCAGCCTGGCACATCGATCTCGCAGTGAAGCAACCCTCGACTTTCCAGCCGATGCGCCGAAATATCTTCATTGTCCCAGCGCACGATGGGAAATCGGGAAAGGATCGCGTTACCGTGATGGCCGCCCTCGTAGATGGCGTTCTTGCCGTAGGCGAAATCCGCCCACTCCTCGCCGGCTAGAAACTCGTGCTGTGGCTCGCTCGGCCAGTCGAGAAACCGCTGCGCGTGCTGCTCGTGCTCGCCCAGGACCTCCTGCAGGAACACGACGTCGGCACCGATCGCCGACAGCCGCTCGCGCACTTCGTGCACGACCATGCGGCGATTGAGCGAGGACAGGCCCTTGTGGATGTTGTAGGTGGTTACGCGGATGAACTCGATCATGGCGGCGCGGTTCCCCTCGCTCTTCCTCAACGCTGCGATGCTGTCCACAGGTCATCCAGGGGATTCGAACGGAGGTAGTGTCACCTATTCCAGCTTTGCGGGAACCGCGCTGGTTCGACGCGCGTGCTCCACTCTCGACGCACGCGCGCCGCAGCCGTTCAGGACGTCTCGAGCATCCGCTCCAGCGCGAGCTTCGCAGCCGCCGCCTCGTCGGCAGGCACGCTGATCCGGTTGACGACCCGGCCCTCCACCAGATTCTCGACACACCAGGCGAGGTGCTGCGGATCGATGCGCGCCATGGTCGAGCACATGCAGACAGTGGGCGCCATGAACTGGACGGTCTTGCCCTGCGGCTTCATCTCCCCGGCGAGGCGGTTGACGAGATTGAGTTCGGTGCCCACCAGCCAACGCGTGTTCGCCGGTGCCTCCGCAATGGTCTTGATGATGTACTCGGTCGATCCGACGTAGTCGGAGAGCTTGCACACTTCGAAGCTCGCCTCGGGGTGGGAAATCACGATGCCGTCCGGATGCTGATTGCGCCAGCGCAGGATGTGCTGCGGCTGGAACATCTGGTGCACGGAGCAATGCCCCTTCCACAGCAGAACTCTGGCGGCCCTGATCGCATCGGGCGTGAGCCCGCCCAGAGGCAGGTCGGGATCCCAGACCGGCATCTCTTCCAGCGGGATGCCCATCTTGAATCCGCTCCACCGCCCCAGGTGTTGATCGGGGAAGAAGAGCACCTTCTCGCGGCGGGCGAATGACCAGTCGAGAATCTTCGGCGCGTTGCTCGACGTGCACACGATGCCGCCGTGCTCGCCGCAGAATGCCTTGAGGTCGGCCGCGGAATTGATATAAGTGACCGGTGTGACCGACTCGTCGGGATCCAGCACGTCGGCGAGTTCGCGCCACGCACGCACCACCTTCGCGAGATTCGCCATGTCCGCCATCGAACAGCCGGCGTTCAGGTCGGGCAGGATGGAGATCTGGTGCGGGCGCGACAGGATGTCCGCCACCTCGGCCATGAAGTGCACGCCGCAAAAGACGATGTATTCCGCTTCGGTCTGTGCGGCGAGCCGCGACAGCTTGAGCGAGTCCCCGGTCAGGTCGGCGTGGCGATAGACGTCCGCACGCTGATAGTGGTGGCCGAGAATGACCGCACGTTTGCCGAGCGCCGCCTTCGCGGCGACGATGCGGTCCTGACACGCTTCGTCGCGCAGGGCCTCGAAGCGATCGAAGGCTATGGCCGCTGTTTGCATGACCTGTTGCGCTCCCTGATGTGTGCCCGTCACTCGACGGGACCGGCAATGGTATGCGCCTACGACAGATTTTCAAGCGGTTTGTTGCGCGTTTCAGGCGCGCACCGGGAAGCGCTCCAGCATCTGCGGCAGCAGCAGGATGGCGTCGCGGTTGCTCCATGAGCGCACGCGCTCGGCGGCGACTGCCCACGGCAGCCACTCGAACGCCACGTGTTCCGCGGGCGCGAGCGTCACCGGCTGCGTGTTCGGCAAGCACAGCCCGAAGACGTGCTCCACGTTGTGCCTGACCCCCGGGGCGTAGCGATGCAGGAAGAAGGGGTAGATCTCGTAGCGGTTCTGGATGTTCCAGTCGTCGAGCTCATCGGGCACGATGCGGAGGCCTGTCTCCTCCCGCACTTCGCGCGCCGCTGTCTCGCGCAGCGTTTCACCGGGATCCTGGCTGCCGGTGACCGATTGCCAGAAACCCGGATGGTCGGCACGCTCCATCAGGAGCACCTCCCGGCCCGGGGTGTGAATCAGCACCAGCACCGAAACCGGGATCTTGTGCGGCATGGGTGCACCGCGCCGTTCAGGGGAACCCGGGCAAGGTCACGTCGGGCGGCAGATCGAGGAAGAACGCCCAGAACGGTCGCTCCGCTCCCCGCCAGTAATCGGCCGCGGATTTGAGCACGTCGACGAGGGTGTGGAAGAGCGCCTTGTCGTGGCGCCGCAACGTGCCCCCGCCCGCGAACAACAGAACGTAGCCGACGTCGTCGTGCCAGGACATGTCGGTCAGGCAGTCCTCCAGCGCGTCCCAGTTGCGTCCGAACCACTCGGGAAACTGCAGGGCATCCTGCAGATGCCGCATGAGCGCGGCCTTGTCGCCGATTCCGCCGAGATCGATGCGATAGACACCGAAGCCGCGAGCAACCGCCGCCGCAGCGAGTGTTGCCGCCGGCTCACGCGTCGCGCAGGGTCCACTCAGCGTCAGATTGACCAGCAGAGGATCGAGATCGCTCATTCGAGGATGCGCCGAAAAGTCCGGTAGTGATCATCGCTGTAGTACAACTCGCCGTCGCGGCCGGCGACGATCCGGCGCGCGCCGCGGTCGCGAGCGCCCGGGGTGGGCACCGTGTACTCGCGATAGTACCCACGTGGCGCCGCCGGCAAAAGCCGCTCGCGGTTGCCGAACGTGACGCCGTCCTTGCGATACGGGAAGGGACCGTCTGCCCGGATGAGTGCGACAGTCTCGCGCGCTTCTCGCGGCAGGTCGGCCAGGTCAACGTCCGTGATCGCCTGATAGCCGAGCGCAACACCGGCGAGAAGACTCGCGACCAGCCCGAGAACGAACCGGCGCAGCACTCTGCTCACGTTCGGGCCGGCGACGCCTGGCATTTCGAACCGGCTTCAGGTCTTCTCGATCGTCCGCAGACGGATGTGCAGTTCGCGCAGTTGCTTCTCGTCGACCGGGCTCGGCGCCTGGGTGAGCAGACACTGCGCGCGCTGCGTCTTGGGAAAGGCGATGACATCGCGAATCGAATCCGCGCCGGCCATCATGGTGACGATGCGGTCGAGCCCGAAGGCGATGCCACCGTGCGGCGGCGCCCCGTACTGCAACGCGTCGAGCAGGAAGCCGAACTTGAGCCGCGCCTCCTCCGGGCTGATGGCGAGCGCCCGGAACACCTTCGACTGCACGTCTTCGCGGTGGATCCGCACCGAGCCGCCGCCGATCTCCCAGCCGTTGAGCGTCACGTCATAGGCTTTGGCCAGCGCGCGGCCGGGGTCGGTCGCGAGATAGTCCTCGTGACCATCCTTCGGCGCAGTGAACGGATGGTGCATGGCGGCCCAGCGCTGCGCCTCGTCGTCGTACTCGAACATCGGGAAGTCGACCACCCACAGCGGCCGCCAGCCGGCTCGAGCGAATCCGTGCTCATGACCGATCTTCTGGCGCAGCGCGCCCATCGCGTCGTTCACGATCTTCGCGCG
>JAEUMW010000222.1 GCA_016791345.1 Betaproteobacteria bacterium
TCGACCTCGTCGATGCCGACGATGGAGAGCGTGCGCTCGCCGCCCGCCGCGTCGGCAATGGTGACGGTCGCGCCGAAGAACACCTGCTCGTGCTGCCGGCCCTGGTGGTCGACGACCTCGACCGTCTCCAGCCGCTTCATCAGGTAGCGGATGCGCCGATCGATCTCGCGCAGCCGCCGCTTGCCGTAGATGTAATCGCCATTCTCCGAGCGGTCGCCGTTGGACGCGGCCCAGGCCACGGTGCGCGTGACTTCGGGCCGCTCCACCTCGACCAGCTGCTTCAGTTCCGACTTGAGCCGCAGGTATCCCGCCGGCGTCATGTAGTTCTTCGGCGGCGGCGCGGCGGCGTCCGCTTCGGAACTCACCCGACCGGGGCGCGACGAAGACGGTTTCATCGCGGGCCCGCAATCGGGGTGCGCTTCCACAGCATGCGCAGCAGCCAGCCGATCGCGGCGGCGGCGAACAGGTGCTTGAGCGTGTGGCCGCTCACGATCTGCCCGGTCAAGTCGAAGATCTGCCGGTCGAAGTGTTCGCCGGCCTTGGCAATGCCGTAGAGCAGGACCGCGACGACGAAGTCCGAGCCGCGCGTGTAGCGCGCCGGGAACAGCAGCAAGGTGAGCAGGATGATGAGCATCGAGCCGAACTGCACCGCGCCGTAGGGATTCAGGTTCTCGACGCTGTGCACGGCGCTCCAGCGCCAGTACCACACGCTCCACAGGCCCACGGCCACCAGCGGCAGGAGCAAGCGGCGCCCCGCCTGCGGGCTTACGCGCTCGCTCAGCACGGCAGCGACGATGCCCATGAAGCCGATGGTCATCGGCAGTCGGTCCCAGACCAGCCGAAAGCTGTCGGGCGCGAGATGGTAATACCCGGATCCGCAGCAGGTGAGCGCGGTACCGAGGAACGCGACGCCCCACGCCCAGCGCTCCGCGGAATCGAGAAACGCGTCGCGACCGGCGGCCTGCTTGCCGCGCGCCACGAATACGAGGCCGAGGACGCCAACCAGCAGAAACGCGAGGTTGGAGGCGACATCGAGCGCATTGGCGATGCCCAGCATCTCGCGCCGGTCCGCGAACTGGTGATACGCCTCCGGCTGGGCGAACGGTGGCACGACCCACGCGGCAAGCGCAATGGCGGCAGTGCTTGCCCACAGGAGGGCGATACGCGCGCGGCGGCCCGCAGGCCGGGGAAAGGCTTCGGGTGAACGGATGGAGGACACGAGGGACGGCCGGGAAACAGCGAGCCCAAATTATACCCGCGTCGACGCACGGCCTGTCCCGCCCCGTCGGCGCGGGCGCCCTGGCCGGGTTTACATACGCGCAGCGTCTGACTAGGCTCGCACCGTCGCGTCCGCTCCGGGCGCTCTCTGCCCCGCATCATGAACCCGGATCTGCTGGTAGTGCTCGGCCTGCTCGTCGCCTCGATCGCGATGTTCGCGCGCAACAAGCCGCGCATGGATGCGGTCGCGCTCATCATGATGGCGGCGCTGCCGCTCACCGGCGTGGTCAGCGTGAACGAGGCACTCGCCGGCTTCAGCGACCCCAACATCGTGCTCAT
>JAEUMW010000223.1 GCA_016791345.1 Betaproteobacteria bacterium
TCGTCGGCGCGCAGCATCTTGCCGGAGATCGGCGTGCACACCTCGAGGTCCGTCTTCAGCACCTGCTGCTTGACGGAGAGGAGATGCGCCGGGTGCATCGAGAAGATGCGCAGGCCCAGACCCAGCAGCAGGCGCGTCAGCTTGACGTCGCCCGCCATCTCGCCGCACACGGCCACCGGCACGCCGGCCTTGCCGGCGGTGCGGATGATGCCGGCGAGCAGGTTCAGCACCGCCGGGTGGAGGGGATCGTACAGGTGCGACACGCGGTCGTCGGCGCGGTCGACCGCCAAGGTGTACTGGATCAGATCGTTGGTGCCGATCGACAGGAAGTCGAGCTTGCGGGTGAAGAGATTGAGCGCCAGCGCCGCTGCCGGGATCTCGATCATGCCGCCGACCTGGATTGCCCGGTCGTACGGCACGCCATCCGCGTCCAGGCTCTTCTTCGCCTGCTCGATTAGGTGCAGCGTCTGCTCGAGTTCGCTGGCGCCGGAGAGCATGGGGATGAGCAGGCGCACGTTGCCGAAGTGCGAAGCGCGCAGAATCGCCCGCAACTGCACCTGGAACATGTTCGGCTCGGCCAGGCACCAGCGGATGGCACGCAGTCCCATGGCGGGGTTGGCGGTGATGCGGATGTCGCCGTCGATGCGCTTGTCAGCGCCGAGATCGAGGGTGCGGATGGTCACGGGCAGCCCGCGCATCTCGCGCGCCACCCTGCGGTAGGCCTCGAACTGCTCGTCCTCGTCCGGCAGCGTGGCCCGGTTCATGAACAGGAACTCGGAGCGGAAGAGCCCGATGCCCATCGCGCCGTATTCCTTCACCTCTTCCACGTCGTCCGGAATCTCGATGTTGGCGTGCAGTTCGATCGGCGTGCCGTCGAGGGTAGTCGCAAACGTGGTGCGCAGGCGCTTGAGCTTGAGCCGTTCGAGTTCCCACTGGTTCTGCCGCAGCCGGTATTCGGACAGGATCTGCTTGTCCGGATTGACGATCACCACACCCTGCGTGCCGTCGACGATAAGGTGCTCGGATTCGTGGATCAGTGCGCGCGCATGGTGCAGTGCCGCCACGCACGGAATGCCGAGGCTGCGCGCCACGATGGCGGTGTGCGAGGTGGCACCGCCGACATCGGTGATGAAACCGGCGAACTGGTGCTGCTTGAGGATCAGCATGTCGGCCGGCGACAGATCGTGCGCCACCAGGATCGAGCTGTGCTCGCCGCCGCCGAGCGAGATGGGGCCGTAGCCCGGCTGCCCGAGCAGCGCCTTCATCACCCGTTCCACCACGTGCAGGACGTCGTCCTTGCGCTCGCGCAGGTACGCGTCCTCCATCTTGCTGAACTGGCTGATGAGGACTTCCGCCTTGAGCTTGAGCGCCCATTCGGCGTTGCACTGCTGGGTTTCGATGAGCCGCCGCGGCTCCTCCGACAGCGTCGCGTCCTCGAGGATCATCTGGTGCACGTTGATGAACGCATCGAACTCCGGCGGCGCGTTCGGCGGAATGTGCCCGCGCAGCGCAGCCAGTTCCTCGCGCGCCTGGGCGATGGCGCCGTCGAACCGCGCCACCTCGTCCTGCAGGCGTGACTTCGGCACGACGTAATGCGCCACCTCGAGCCGCGCGTGGGAGACGAGGTGTGCGTAGCCGATGGCGATACCGCCGGAGACGCCGAGGCCGTGGATGGTGAAGCTCATGGGTGAAGCGTAAACGGTGACGCCGGAGGCGGAAAGGGGGCCCTCGGCGGCAGTTGTCTCCGCCGTGCGGGCGAGCCCGTCCTTCCGGTTGCGGGGCGGTGAGGTGACGCTCACCGCCGGGCTGCGCCGGCCTGTCCTGCGCTCCTCTTGTGCGCTCTGTTCATTCCGATTCGCCAAATCTGCTCGCGATCAACTGCACGAGCGCATCCATCGCCTGTTGCTCGTCCGGACCGTCGGTCTCGATGCCGACGGTCGAACCCTTGGCCGCCGCCAGCATCATCACACCCATGATGCTCTTGGCGTTGACCCGGCGACCGCTGCGCGAAAGCCAGATATCGCTCTTGAACTGCCCGGCAAGCTGCGTGATCTTGGCCGAGGCCCGGGCGTGCAAGCCAAGCTTGTTCACAATCTCAGTTTCTCGCTGCTGCATTTTTCCGTGTCGGAACTGGGCATGCGGGCGACACCGTCACGGCCGCCGGAAAGTGCCCGCTCCACAAGCGTTTCGAGGGATTCGTTGCGATACGTGAGCGCCCGCATGAGCATGGGCAGACTCACCCCGGCCACACCCTCCACCCGCCCCGGTACGATCAGCTGACAGGCGATGTTGCAGGGCGTCGCACCGAAGATGTCGGTCAGCACCAGCACACCGGCACCGCGATCGAGCTCCGCCACGAGCCGCTTCGCCGCCGGGACGACCGCCTGCGGGTCGTCGTCCGGGCGGACGGCGACGTGCAGAAGATGCGGCGGCAGCGCTCCCAGCACGTGCGTGGCGCAGCGGATCAGACATTCGCCGAGGGTTTCGTGCGCAACAATCAGGATCCCAATCATCGGCCGCGCGTCGCCTCCCTGCGATCACGCTGTGACCCGCGGATTGTACTACGTCGTGGCCGCCGGGGCGGCAGGCACGAAGCGCTCCCGGGGCGCCGGTCAGGGGCTCTCCAGCGCATCGATCATCATCGCGGCGGCATCGAAGCCGGACTGCTCGCGGATCTCCTGCATGCAGGTGGGGCTCGTCACGTTGACCTCGGTCAGGTAATCCCCGATCACGTCGAGCCCGACCAGCAGCAGTCCCAGGGCCCAGAGGCGCGGTCCCAGGCTCTCGGCGATCTCGCGGTCGCGGGCGGAGAGCGGCTGTGCGACGCCGATGCCGCCGGCCGCCAGGTTGCCGCGCGTCTCGCCGGGTTTCGGGATGCGCGCGAGCGAATACGGTACCGGCTTGCCGGCAATCAGCAGGATGCGCTTGTCGCCCTGCACGATCTCGGGGATGAAGCGCTGCGCCATGATGGTCCGGCGCCCGAAATGGGTGAGGGTCTCGATGATGACGCCGATGTTCGGATCCTGGGCGTGCAGGCGGAACACCGAGGCGCCGCCCATGCCGTCGAGCGGCTTCAGGATGATGTCGCCATGGTCGGCGAGGAAGGCACGCACGAGCGCCTCCTTGCGGGTGACGATGGTCGGCGGTGTGAACTCGGGGAAGCGCGCGATCGCCAGCTTCTCGTTGAAATCGCGGATGGCGGCAGGGCGGTTGTAGACGCGCGCGCCCGCCTGCTCCGCGAGTTCGAGCAGATAGGTGGAGTAGATGTACTCCATGTCGAACGGCGGGTCCTTGCGCATGAGAACGGCGTCGAAGTCCGCGAGCGGCGTCTCGACCGCGTCCGCCGCGCGGTACCAGTCGTGGGCGTCGCCCGTCAGCTCCAGCGCCCGCGCCTGCCCGACCACCCGTCCCCCCTTCCAGGCCAGGTCCTCCTGCTGCAGCACGAAGACGGCGTGCCGGCGCGCGGCGGCCTCCCGCATCATGGCAAACGTGGAGTCCTTGTAGGTCTTGATGGACTCGAGGGGGTCGAGGATGAACGCTAGTTTCATGGGCGATCCGCAGCGGTGGAGGGCGCAACCCGGATTCTAGCGGAGCCTGCCGTGGACCGTTTCGGGATACCTGGACGTTTCATATAAGGCAACAATAGTTCGTTATGGTTGACACGATGACAGGGTCGCGCCATCATCAGGGAGTCCCGATTGCCGCCTGTATTCATCCGCTTCATGCCACTGCGCCTGCTGCGTTTTGCCGTCGCCAGAAAGTATCCGGAACCGCGGATGTTCCGACGGCACGACGCCCTGCAGGGCAGCTACGACGCGGTGATCATCGGCGGCGGCGGTCATGGGCTCGCAGCCGCCTACTACCTAGCACGCGATCACGGCATGAGGCGCGTGGCGGTGCTGGAGCGCGGCTACCTCGGCGGCGGCAACACCGGCCGCAACACGACCATCATCCGCTCCAACTATCTGACTCCCGAGGGCGTGGCGTTCTACGACGAGAGCGTCCGGCTCTGGCAGGACCTGGCGGTCGACTTCGACCTCAATCTGTTCTATTCGACGCGCGGGCACTTCACGCTCGCTCACACGGACGCAGCAGTCCGCACCATGCGGCTGCGCGCCGAGGTCAACAAGCACCACGGAGTCGACAGTGAACTGGTGGGCCCGGATGAGATCCGCGCGGCCTGTCCGGGGATGGATCTCGCGTGCGGCGGCCACACGCCGGTGCTGGCGGCGCTCTACCACCGACCTGGCGCGATCGCACGTCAC
>JAEUMW010000224.1 GCA_016791345.1 Betaproteobacteria bacterium
GTCGGGCCCCATCACGCGGAAGGCCACGGGGAAGGGCGAGTACGGGCCGAACACCAACTGGGTCGCCCGTACGCGCGCCTCCGGTGCCAGACCGTCGGCCACCGCCTGCCGCAACTTGAGCTTGAGCGCCTCGCGCGCCGCCTGGTCGTCGGTCAGGACGACGATCTTCGCAAACGAGGGATCAGGCAGCTCCGGCGCCATGGCGAGATAGAAGCGCGGTGCCCCCTGTCCGACGTAGGCAGTCACGATCTTCGCTTCCGGTTGCTTGGCCAGCCAGCCCTCGACCCTGGCGGTCACCGCGCTCGTCTGCTGGATCGAGGTGCCATACGGCATCTGGACTTCGACCAGCACCTCGGGCCGATCGGAAGTTGGAAAGAATTGCTTGTTGACCACGCCCATGCCCAGGACCGCGACGGTGAAGGCACCGATCACGCTCGCCGCAACCAGCCATTTGCGCCGGATCACCGATCCCAGCAGGCGGCGGAAGCGCTCGTAGTGCGGGGTGGCGTAGATTGCCTGGTGCGCACCCTCGCGCGGTTCGAAGTTCGGGAGCAGCTTCACCCCCAGGTAGGGCGTGAACACGACGGCGACGATCCACGACGCGATCAACGCAATGCCGACGATCCAGAACAGATTGCCGGCGTACTCGCCGGCGGTCGACTTGGCGAAGCCGTTCGGCATGAAGCCGATCGCCGTCACCAGGGTCCCGGAAAGCATGGGCGCGGCGGTATGGCTCCACGCGTAGGCCGCTGCGCGGATGCGGTTGTAGCCTTCCTCCATCTTCACCACCATCATCTCGATGGCGATGATCGCGTCGTCCACCAGCAGCCCCAGGGCCAGGATCAGGGAGCCCAGCGTGATCCGGTCGAAGTCCTTGCCGGTGGCCGCCATGACGACGAAGACCGCGGCCAGGGTCAGGGGCACCGCTGCGGAGACCACGATGCCGGCGCGCCATCCCATGCTGAGGAAGCCCACCAGCATTACCACGCCGAGGGCGACGCAGAACTTCACCATGAACTCGTCGACGGCCGAGCGGATATTGACCGACTGGTCCGTAACCTTGGAGAGACTCATGCCGAGCGGCATCTCGGCGTTGATGGCCGCCGCTTCCGCTTCCAGTGCCTTGCCGAGATCGAGGCCGTTCCAACCCTCGCGCATGACCACGCCGAGCAGCAGGGCCGGTTCGCCGTCGTTGCGAATGAGGAAGGTGGCCGGATCCTCGTAGCCCCGCTTCACCTCGGCGATGTCGCCAAGCTTCAGCGTACGTCCCCGCGCCGCGACCGGCGTATTGCGGATCGCCTCCAGGTCGTCGATCGCGCCGTCCAGCCGGATGAAGACCTGCGGGCCCTTGGCTTCGATCGAGCCGGCGGGCGTCATGACGTTGCGCCCGTTCAGCGCAGCGAAGAGGTCGCGAGGGGAGACGCCCAGGGTCGCGAGGCGGCCATGGGAGAACTCGACGAAAATCCTTTCGGCCTGTTCGCCGATGATGTTCACCTTCTTGACGCCCGGCACGTGAAGCAGGCGCTGACGCATGGCCTCCGCATCGCGCACCAGGTGCCGATGGGGCTCGCCCTTCGCTTTTACGGCATAGAGCGCAAAGGTCACGTCGGCGTATTCGTCGTTCACCATCGGGCCGATGACATCATGCGGCAGCTTGAGCGCCTCGTCGCCGAGCTTCTTGCGCGCCTGATAGAACTCCTCGGGGACGTCGGGTGGCGGCGTGCTATCCAGCAGGTACACGGTGGTGAAAGCCAGGCCCGGTCGCGTGAAGGTCTCGGTCCGGTCATACCAGCGCAGCTCCTGCATGCGCTTTTCCAAGGGCTCGGCGACCAGCTCTTCCATCTCCTTTGCCGTGGCCCCAGGCCAGGCCGTGACCACGGTCATCTGCTTGACGGTGAAGGCGGGATCCTCCGCCCGGCCGAGCGTTAGGAAGGCCACGATCCCGGCGATGAAGATCGCCACGATCAGGAACAGGGTGACCGACCGCTCGCGTACCGCGAGGGCGGAAAGGTTGAAGACGCTCACTGGACGACCCCCACGCTCGCAACACCGGCTCGCTGCCCCCCAAGGGGGCGGGAGCTTACTTGGGGCGGCCCGGCGTGCGCTCGTTGCCGTTCCCCGCTGGCCGCCGCCACGCTTTGCGCGGCTTCGCCGGCAGCCAGCCGTACCTGCTCGCCTTCGTGCAGCAGATGCGCGCCGAGCACGACCACGCGGTCACCCGCCTTGAGGCCGCCGACCACCGCGGCGGATTCGTCACTGAGGCCGGCCACCTGCACGGTGCGCCAGGTGACCCGAGGCGCCTCTCCTTCGACCAGCCATACGCCGGGACCTTTGCCCGCATCGAAGAGCGCGCCGATCGGCACCCCCAGCGCCGGGGCGGAGCGGTCGCGGGGGATGTGGATGGATATGGTCGAGCCCAGTGGCGCGTCCGCCAGGCGGCCCTCCAGCACGTAACGCGCCTCGAAGGTGCGCGTCTGAGGGTTTGCGGCATCCGACAACTGGCGCAGTTTCGCAGCGCCCGTGAGCCCGCCGCCATACAAGGCCGCGCGCGCCGCGGATCCGATCGCCGGGCGCAGGGTCTCGGGGAGCTCGACGACCGCTTCGCGGCGCCCGGCATGCGCCACACGGACGACAACCTGACCGGCACCAACGACCTGGCCCGGCTCCGCCAGGGTCTCCACCACCACGCCGTCCGCGTCGGCGAGCAGGACCGTGTAGCCGGTTTCGTTGCGCGCAACGTCGGCCTGAGCCTGGGCCGCTTTGAGCTCCGCCCGTGCCGACTCGGCGGCGGCCTTAATCTTGTCGTAGGCCGAGGCCGACACCGCACCCGCCGCGACGAGATCGCGGTATCTCGCCTCGTCGTCCGCGGTCTGGCGCGCGCGCGCCGTGGCGGCAGTGACGGCCTCGTCGTGGGCGCGCGTGGCGAGCCTCAGATCGGTGGGGTCGATGCGCATGAGCGGCTGGCCGCGCTTGACGGCCTGCCCGGTATCGACTAGGCGCTCCAGGATCTTGCCGGGAACGCGGAAACCCAGGTCGCTCTGCACCCGCGCAGCAACGATGCCGGTGAATGAACGCTCGGCCGGGACGGCGGCCTCCACCGCCCCCACCCGCACGAGAGGAGTCTGGGTGCGCGGATCGATTGAAGAAGTGGCGTCACTGCACGCTGCCAGAGCCAAGGGCAGCAGACCGACGAAGGCGAGGAAGGGGATAGTACGACGCTGAAGCATGGAAACCTCCCGAGCGCATTAAGGCTTCCACCCTACATATAGTGACTATTATTGTCAATAGTCACTCACAAAATTATGGAGCTAGGCTACGCAGAACCAAGTTTGATAGTTGCGCTGGCGCCTCGTCGATGAGGTCGAGATTGTGCTGGAGCAGGAGTGGATTCGCATACGGGTGCACGACTAGATAGATTGCATGCACCGTCTCGTCCAGCGGCGTTTTGCGTTCGAACTCGCCGGTCTCCCGACCTTCACGGATCACGTCCGTCAGGAGCTGCCTGATGCGATCAGCGTAGGCGCGGGCGGACGGCCACCCCTCCCCGGCGGAGTGCGCGGCGATGTCGTGCAGCATGCGATCATTGAAGAAGAGACTCGCGCCAGACGACGTTAAAGTCTTGAACATACGACGGAATTTGTCGGTAGGCGTGCTCGCGCCCGCCACCGCCTCTTCCACCGCCGCGAGGATGGTGCTCAAGGTCTTGGCGCAGATGGCCTCGCCGATGGCCTGCTTCGAATCGAAGAACTTGTAGATGTAAGCCTTCGAAAAACCGATCGCCTTGGCCAGGTCGGAGACCGTGGTCTTCTCGTAGCCATACCGGCTGAAGTGCTCTCCGGCGGCCGCTACGATTTGCTCTCGAACATTGTGGTCGGCTGGACCGCGCGACTGGGGGGCAGATGTGATTTCACTCATAAGCAAAACAATACCTCAGATACGTTGGCTTGACAACGAGTGACCATTTGGTATTATGGTCACGATCTAGCTCAAAACAAGGATTCTGATGCGTACCGACCTCCGCCCTCTGGCTCTGCTGCTGATTGCCAGCCTATTGACAGGCTGCGCAGTCGGCCCCGACTACAGGTCCCCGGAGGTTGAGCTCTCGTCCCGCTTCCTCGGTCAGGAGGCCGTCGCCGACAGGGACGTCCCGCGCCAGGCGGACCTCAGTACCTGGTGGACCGCCTTCGAGGATCCTCTTCTGACGCGGTTCATCTCTCTGGCTCTTGCACAGAATCTCGACATCGCGCAGGCAACGGCACGCATCGCCCAATCGCGCGCCTCGTTGCGCCTCGCAGATGCGGCCCTGTTGCCATCAGCGAATGTGAGCGCGAATGCGGCGAGAACGCACCAGTCGCTTGAAACCCCGCTTGGGCAGCTACTCAGCGCGGCGCGCGGCTTCGACCGCAATGGCAGCTACTACGAGGTCAACCTCAATGTGGGTTGGGAAATCGACGTCTTCGGCGGCCTGCGGCGCGGGCGGGAAGCCGCACGCGCCGAGTATGAGGCATCCGAAGCCGGCGCCGTTGCGACGCGGCTGGCCGTGGCCGCGCAGACGGCAGATGTGTACGTCACGATTCGCGGCCTGCAGGCGCGCATAGCGATCGCCCGACAACAAGCGGAGACGCGCCGTCAGCTGCTCGCCACGGTCAAGCTTCAGTACGAGAAGGGGGTCGCCGCCGAGCTCCAGATGAACCAGGCCGAGGGGTCGCTCACCCAGGCCGAGGCGCAGACCCCCGTCCTGGAAGCCGGCCTCGATGCGGCGATGAACGCGTTGGATGTGCTGCTCGGGGTGCAGCCGGGAACCCACCGCACGGAACTGGCCGCGGTGGCGCCGATCCCGGTCGCGCCGGGTCTGGACGAGACCGGCACCCCGGCCGAGATGATCCGGCGCAGACCGGACCTCATCGTCGCCGAGCGGCGCCTTGCTGCGGCCAATGCGCGCATCGGCGTGGCGATCTCGGAGTACTACCCCAAGTTCTCGCTCGGCGGGCTGGTGGGCAGTGCCACTGCAATAGCGAGCGGCAACCTCTTCACCGGGGCTGCCAGCCAGGCCCTGGGCGTCCTCGGATTGCGCTGGCGTCTGTTCGACTTCGGCCGCATCGACGCGCAGATCGCCGCCGCGCGTGGCCAGGAGGCCGAAGCGCTGGCGGCCTACCGGCTGGCAGTGTTGCGCGCGACCGAGGATGTCGAGAACGCCTTCTCCGCCCTCGTCAAACGCGAGGCCCAGGTCGGCATCCTGACGCGGGGTGAGTCATCGTTCGACCGTGCGCGCGAGAACTCGGTTGCCGCCTACAAGGGTGGTGTTGTCAGCCTGATCGAGGTGCTCGATGCCGACAGCAACCTGCTGCAGGCGCGCGACGCGAAGGCACAGGCGCAA